>DTYK01000194.1 GCA_012961925.1 Candidatus Latescibacterota bacterium | reverse complement strand
TTGGGAGGAGTGGGGGAGTATTTCTGTGCTCAAGCCTTCTTGTAAAGAGAGCCTGCTTTGGATAAGCAAAGAAAAAGAAGAGAGGAACCACGTCCAGCCGAGGAGACCAAGATGGCTTGGAAAGGGGTGATTGAGAGATACCGGAACTATCTCCCTGTTACGGAGAAGACGCCTGTCATAACTCTTCTTGAAGGCAATACACCACTGATTCCAGCACGCAATCTGACTTCTCAATTAGGGATTGATATTAAACTTTTTTTAAAGTTTGAAGGGCTGAATCCCACGGGTTCTTTCAAGGATCGGGGGATGACGGTAGCCGTTTCTAAGGCGGCCGAGGCTGGAGCCAAGGCAATAATTTGTGCCTCAACAGGAAATACGGCTGCTTCGGCTGCTGCTTACGCAGCAAGGGCTGGGGTGATGTCGGTGGTCCTGATCCCTGAAGGATCGATCGCTCTTGGGAAGCTCGCCCAGGCTATGATTCAGGGAGCAAAGGTAATAGCTATAAGAGGAAATTTCGACGAGGCCTTGACCCTTGTCCGGGAGATCACTTCTAATTACCCTATTACACTCGTAAACTCGCTTAATCCCGATCGTATCGAAGGTCAAAAGACTGCAGCTTTTGAGATATGCGATCAACTCGGCAGATCACCTGATTATCACATCCTTCCTGTCGGCAACGCTGGGAATATCACGGCCTATTGGAAGGGGTATAAAGAGTACCATGCAGATGGGAAGATCGATTGCCTCCCCAGAATGCTCGGGTTTCAAGCGGCAGGCTCTGCACCCATCGTCCTTGGACGTCGGGTTGAGAAACCCGAAACCATAGCGACGGCTATCAGGATCGGTAATCCGGCAAGCTGGAAACAAGCCGAGGCAGCGCGCGATGAATCCGGTGGCCTGATAGATATGGTGGGGGATGATGAGATCCTTGAAGCATATAAGATGGTAGCACGACTGGAGGGGATCTTCTGCGAACCGGCATCGGCTGCCTCGATGGCAGGATTGATCAAACTATCCAGGAGAGGAACCTTCAAAAAGGGAGATACGGCCGTCTGCGTCCTGACCGGGCATGGGCTAAAAGATCCGGACAGGGCAATGGCTATTTCAAAAGAACCTGTGAAGGTTGACGCTGATATCGAAGCCGTAATACAGGAGATCGGCCTGGATCATCTTAAGACAGCGTGATCCGGGTTCTCAAACGTAGCAACGGGGTACAAGGTTGAAATATCTAATTCTAATTGGCGACGGGATGGCAGACCAACCCGTTGATTCGCTGGGCGGCAGGACGCCTCTGGAGGTAGCTTACACTCCAAACATGGACTACATCGCCAGAAAAGGTATTGGCGGATTGATAAAGACCATCCCGGACTCAAGGCAACCGGGAAGCGATGTTGCCAACCTTGAGGTGCTTGGATACGACACAAACCTCTACTTCACCGGTCGGGCGGTCTTTGAAGCAGCGAGCATGGGTGTGAGTCTGGCGCCTGGGGATGTCGCCTTTAGATGTAATCTGATCACCTGCGAAGGGGATAAAATCGTCGATTACAGCGCCGGTCATATCACTACCTCAGAGGCATCCCAGCTCATCAGCCTGCTGTCGAAGGAGTTGGGGACGGAGAGGATAAATTTCTATCCCGGCATCAGCTACCGCCACCTGCTGGTCATCAAGGAGGGGCCTGTGGAGATCTCCACCGTGCCACCACACGATATTATGGGCCAGAAGATCGATGAGAACCTTCCCAGCGGCGAAGAACAGGAATTGATACGAGGGTTGATGTTTGATTCTGTCGAAATCCTCTCCGGGGCGGAGGTCAACAGAAAGAGGAGGTCGGAAGGAAAATCAGAGGCAAATATGATCTGGTTGTGGGGGCAGGGTAAGGCAATAAGGTTACCCACTCTTCAGGAGCGCTTCGGCATTGACGGTGGTGTCATATCAGCGGTGGACCTGGTGAGAGGGATAGGTGTATTGGCTGGCCTTGCGCCCATAGATGTCCCAGGGATAACAGGCTACATTGACACAAATTATCGAGGCAAGGCCGATCGTGCCCTGGATGCGCTTCATCAGGTCGATCTTGTCTATCTCCATGTGGAGGCACCGGATGAGGCCAGCCATAACGGGGATCTCGCTGCTAAGGTCCAGGCTATCGAGAACTTCGACCGCCTGGTAGTAGGGAGGGTCCTTGACGGGCTCAGCACTTTTCATGAGTTCAAAGTTATGGTGCTGAGCGACCATAGAACTCCTCTTGCAATCCGCACTCACACCAGGGAGGCCGTACCAGTAGCCATCTTCTGGGAGAGTCAGATCCCTGATGATATGTCTGCCTTTACGGAATTGGAGGCTCAGAAGGGCAGCCTGAGGTTGAAGAGTGGACATGAGCTCATACAACGTTTCATCGAGCGGAGGAGAGGATGAATCTGATAGTTCAGAAGTATGGCGGGACGTCTTTGGCCACCCCCGACCTGATAAAAAGGGCTGCATGGCGTGTGATCGCATGCAAGAAGCAGGGTTATGACGTTATAGCGGTCGTCTCTGCGATGGGCAACACTACGGACGAACTCATCGACCTTGCACGCAAGATTACCCCCAACCCAGGCGGCCGCGAGCTGGATATGTTGCTATCTTCCGGGGAGAGGATCTCAATGGCCCTCCTCTCCATGGCGATAAACTCCATGGGATTCAACGCCGTCTCCCTGACCGGCTCTCAGAGCGGTATCATCACTGATACGGTCCACACAAAGGCCAGGATTAAAGAGATAAAGGCTCAGAGAGTGCTTGAAGAGCTGGCCAAGGGGAAGATCGTGATCGTTGCTGGCTTTCAAGGAGTGAGTCTTGAGCGCGAGATCACGACCTTAGGGAGAGGAGGTTCGGACACAACCGCCGTTGCTCTCGCCTATGCTCTGAAGGCTAATGTCTGCGAAATCCTGACCGATGTAGATGGTGTGTATACTGCTGACCCCAGGGTAGTGCCGGAGGCGAGAAAGCTTGACGTCATATCTTATGAAGAGATGCTTGAGCTGGCCAGTTCAGGAGCGAGAGTGCTTAACTCCCGTTCCGTTGAGTTTGCCAAGCAACACGGCGTAGTGATCCATGTCCGTTCCAGTTTCAACGACAACATCGGTACCATAATAAAGGAGGAGGACGAGTCCATGGAGGAGATCCTGGTACGTGGTGTGACATATGACACCAATGAGGCTAAAGTGACCATCAGAGGTGTGCCTGATCGGCCCGGAATCGCAGCAAAGATATTTGGAAAGCTGGCCCAGGCCAACGTGAACGTCGATATGATAATCCAGAACGTCAGCGACTCAGGGGTAACGGATATGTCCTTCACCGTCCCTGACTCTGAGCTTAAAACAGCCCTGGAATGCGGCCGCCAGTTGAGGGATGAGATCGATTTCAAGGATATAGTGGCCGATGAAGACATTGCCAAAGTTTCCATCGTTGGTACTGGGATGCGAACTCACTCCGGTGTGGCGGCAAGCATGTTTGAGGCACTTGCCAAAAATAACATTAACATCGAGATGATCAGTACCTCTGAGATAAAGATCTCCTGCGTGGTGAGGAGGTCAAGGGCAGAAGAGGCTGTAAAGGCTCTGCATAAAGCCTTCGAGCTCGGGTGACATCTCTTGAACCTATGTCCGGAGAAATTGAACGCTAAAAGACACCGAATCTGAGTTGAAACGGTTTGTTTGGAACATAGGAGCTGGTCATGGAAAATTATCGTGTTGGGGTCATTGGAGTAGGTTTAGTCGGGACTGAGATAATAAAATTGCTTAGGGGCCGGAATTTCCCGGCCCAAGAGATAAAGGTGCTGGCCCGGAGCGCAAGGGACGAGGAGATAGCCGGAAAGATCTACAAGGTTGAACCTGCTTCCATTGAATCCTTTGATGGCATAGACATAGCCTTTTTCGCCGGCACGGAGGGTGCTAAAGGAGCTTCACAGCTATATGGTTGGGCAGCGGTCGAACGTGGAACAACTGTCATTGACAACGGCGATGACTACCGGATGGACCCGAGGGTCCCGCTGGTGATCCCCGAGGTCAACCCTCATCACCTGCGCATGCACCAGGGATTCGTGTCCAATCCCAACTGCAGTACCATACAGATGGTGCTTGTTCTTGCCCCCCTTCATCGGGAAGTCAAAATAAAAAGGGTCGTCGTATCCACCTATCAGGCAGTATCGGGTACAGGTCGAGCTGCTGTTGGCGAGCTCGAGCGCCAGGCCAGGAACGTCCTCGACGGTGGAGAACCCAAGCCGGATGTCTATCCTCACCGGATTGCCTTCAACCTCATTCCGCAGATAGGCAACCTGAAGGATGAAATGCCCGGTTACTACAGTGAAGAGGTTAAGATGGTCCGGGAAACGAGAAAGATCCTGGATGAACCTGATCTGGCGATAAGTGCCACCTGTGTACGCGTTCCTGTATTCAACGGACACTCAGAATCAATAAACATCCAGTTCGAGAGGAAGCTTACAGCCGACGAGGCTCGCCAGATTTTGCAGGAAGCAGAAGGGGTGGAGGTGGTGGACGATCCATCCGCAAGTAGATATCCAACACCCCTCTATGCTTCCGGTAAAGATATGGTGTATGTTGGCCGCATCCGTGAAGATCCTTCCACTGAAAATTGCCTGGACCTCTTTGTCGTGAGCGACAATATCCGCAAGGGCGCAGCCCTTAACGCAGTACAGATAGCCGAGAAGATGATCGAGATGGAATTGGTATGATATCTCACACCAGTTAGATATCTGCTCTCCTCGATTTTCCGAGGCGTTGAAAAAAATTAAATTTTTTTTAAATTTTTACTTGACATAAGCTTTGAAATGTAGTAATTTATGTAGCAGTATAATGGCCTTGATTCTTCAAGACTTATGAAGTTTGCAGTGGTGTTTCAGTCGGTCATCTGTGAAAAGTCCAACTGAGGAGGTTGACAGATGTGTTTCTAAGTTATTCAGCGTTGTGGCAAACTGCGGGCGTATGAAACGGTTGGTGGAGCTAAGGTCATTAACCGATCTTATGTAAAAGGGGGCGACGGATGACGACTACGAAGAGGGATTTGACTCAGAAGGTGAGCGAGGCCGTGGGTATAAAGAAGATGGATGCTGCCAGGGTGGTGAACAGTCTGTTCGCAGCTATGCGCGAGAGCCTCATCAACGGTGAGAGGATTGAGATAAGAGGTTTTGGTGTCTTTGAGGTGAAGAACACTAAACCGAAACCCGCAGCGAGAAACCCGAGGACTGGGGAGATAATCTATGTCCCCGCAAGAAGGAAGACCCATTTCAAGCCGGGGAAGTTGCTCAAGCAAGCGCTCCACAAGCCCATCGAGTGAGGCCAACTGAGAACCTTAAGACGATACCTTTAAAAAGGTGCACCCTTATAAGGAGTGCACCTTTTTTAACCGGGGTTCGCTTTTCAGCATTTCATTCCTGCAACTGTGAGATATAGAGCACGCGTGATGAAATCTTAAAGGGTTAACTCCTGTTCTTGGAGTTAATGTTTCAGCATTTCATCCTGCAGACTTGGTGCCGTCTATGGGGGGATGAAAACAGTAGCTGGAAAGTGAGTTTTGCCGTGTAGTTTTGTTCACCTTGCTACTGGTCAAGAACCGGCTTTTCAGAACTCTATATCTAAGCTCTTGACAGAATAGGAGAATCATGCTATATTAAGACTGACATGCTGTGACCCCGTCGTCCAGTCGGTCAGGACACCAGTCTTTCAAGCTGGTAACGGGGGTTCAAATCCCCTCGGGGTCACCTTAATTAGTATATGTAACA
>DTYK01000193.1 GCA_012961925.1 Candidatus Latescibacterota bacterium | reverse complement strand
TGAATCACCCTCTGGAGCCACCTTCCTGGCCCACATGATCAACGGAATGGAGTTTGTGAAAGCCTCTGGTGCACCCACGGTTTTCCCCGAAACCGGGGTAGGATATTGGGTGGACGACTGGTACGTGGCTCCGGGAGATGTTGATCTCACATTCAAGGCGCTTATCGGCCATGGTTTGAACGGTTTCAACTTTCTCGAATTTGCAGGGGGCGAAAACCCACGGGGCTACGGTTCCCAGTACTACGAATGGCAGGCTCCGGTTGCATCGGACGGAACTCTGCGAGAGAGCTATCCGGTTGTTCGGGACATCGGTCGGTTCACACAGGCGCATGGCGAACAGCTTTTGCCCGCTGAAAAGCTCTACGACATCGCCATTGGATCCTACGCGCCGTACCATGCACTTTGTGGGGTGACCACCAAAACAGCAGGACTAAAGAACGAGATCAGCAAGTGTGGTGAATACACGCTGCAGTTAGGTACCCTGTTTCTTCTGGGTAGCGTAAGCTACGGGATTGCAGATCTTGAAACGTCGAGTGTTGAGGATATGGTGCGCTGGAGACAACTCTGGGTCGTCTCTTACGATTTCATGGGGGCGGAGGTCCAATCCAAACTGGTGGAGTATGTTGAGCGCTGGGGGACATCTGGTCACGCTTCCGGAAGTGCCGTATCTCGATGAGAATATGGACCCCTGTGTGATTCTCAGTTCAAAGCTCTTCCCCGGCGCTTTGAAGTCGAGGAAGGAGAAGGAATGGTTCGATCTTGACATGCTGCTTGGAACACCAAGGGTATCGTCATATGAGTATCTGAACCACTACGAACCGCCTGAGGATGCGACCCCGCTGGCCCTTGGCGAAGGTGGTGAAGTTGTGGGGTACACAAGGGCTGTTGGTTCTGGAAGAGCGACAATTCTGGGTACCCCCTTGAGATTTGTGCGCAACGTCCATCCGAGGCCATTTTCTACGTTTCTTTCGGCGAATGGCATCGAGCGGCATTGCTATGCGGAGGACCCCAGAATCCTTGTGACTCAGCGTTCCACCGAATCCTACTCGTATGTGTCCGTTTTGAACCTTTACGAGACACCGATATCCACCCGGCTGATCGTTACGGATCCCAAGACGAAAGCCCGCATTAAGGTCTCCGAGCCAACGCCCGTCACCGTCCCTGCCCGATCCGGGTTGATCTTGGGGGTGAGGCTGCCGTTGCCGAAGGGACTTTATAGGCCCTGATGCTTAAAAACAGAAAGAGAAAGGAAGGTCACGAATAAAGATCACGAAGTTAGAGACGTTTCTGGTTAAGCCTCGCTCGGTGTTCCTCAAGATCCATACGGATGAGGGGCTGATCGGGCTGGGAGAGCCGATTTTGGAGGGACGGGCACTGACGTGTATGCAAGCCGTGGGGCAACTGGGGGACAACGTGTGTCGCCATAGCCGGTATGGGGGCCCTGGCTGTGTGGGACGAAAGAGCTGTGACGAAGAGGTGGGTCAAACTAGCACGAGATGTCTTCGAGTGGTTCTATCGGTTCGAAGGGGGCACAGTGCCTAAAATGGATCCTGAACTTGCTCTCGAACCTGAAGGTACGTATCATCCTCCGAATTTTGATTTGGAGGGAGGATATTGTGAGGGGCTTATGTATGTTGATGCGGTTCTGGCAGATAGCTTCTTCTTCACAGAACCGTATAGGAGGAAGTTCGGGGAGGAGATTTTACCATTAGACCTTATGCACAAGATCTCGCAATTTATTCTCTACAATTCAGTCCGCTTGCAGGACAGGATGAGGGTAGTGAACTTCGACGACACCAGAAGTAACTGGGCGACGTCTCCTGTGGTAACTGCATTTCTGGCAAATAAATTGCTGGATGAGAGATTGCAATGGTATCTTCATTGGACCGAAGAGAATTTCAATGAGCCGTCTCCTGTGCCATTTCACGAGTATCCAGCGTTTACGTTTATTTGGTATGATCCGAACCTCGAGCCTAGAGATCCGGGCGGTGCTGCTCCGGTCAAAGTGTTTCCCGGGATTGGCTGGGCCAGTATACGAAGTGGCTGGGGTACGGATGATGTAATGCTGGGTTGAAATGCGGAGCTACAGCACGCCATGTCCATGCGGATGCCGGCCACTTTGTACTGTATTACAAGAACAAGTGCCTGGTCATGGACGCCGGTATCTGTGGATACGAGACGCCCGAGCAGAACCAGTACTAACAGACCTGCAGGGCACACAATGTGGTGCTGGTAAACGGCAAGGGTTAGACCAAGCGGTTGCCCGGGGAGATCCGGTTTCACAAGGGTGTGCGAGGATGTGCGATGATATGTGCCGATGCCACGGCTCCGTATGAGGGTCTGGTGAACTTGTTCGTGAGGCGCATTCTGTTTCTCGACCAGCGGTACTATGTGATTCTGGATGAGTTGAAAAGCATGGAGCCTTCTACTTTCGAGTGGCTCCTGCATTTCGACGGAGAACTGAAGCGGACCGACAGGGGCTTTTTGGTATCCCAGAATGAGGCACGACTTCTTGTTGAGTTTGTAAAGCCGAGCGTCTTCAACTATCGCCTGGAGAAGGGATACCGGCCCATGCACGAGGACTTCACGCGGGTGCAAACAGCCGAGGAGAAACATACACTCCTTACTAGGAAGGCGTCCGGACCTATAGGTTGTGGTGGCGATTCTGTGGGGGAGGTCGTATGTTTTGGCAAGGAATCGGGCACATATCTGAAGTTCAATGGGAATGAGATTCACCATAGGGGGAAGGGGTGAAACGGATCGTCTTCCATGTAGTCTACAGGCTGGATTGACCGAATTGTAATCTTCGGTATTGTTTTTTCTCCAGATTCAGGAGATAAAATAGCCCAGAAATGTGACAAAAAATCATAACCCCAAAACCGAGAGAAACAAACCATGAACCCCAAGACGGGTATAAGGCAACAGATCCTTTCCGAACTGGAAGGCATTCGAACCGTCGATTGCCATTCCCATACCCATTTGCGAAAGGCCTATTACGAAGCCGGGGGATTTGACCTCTTTTCGCTGACCAGTTACTTCGAGCGGGACATCGCCTCAACAGTTGGAATGGAAACTGGAGAAATTTACAAAGATGCCCGAACCGATGAAGAACGTTGGCAGCGACTCAAGAAGGTGCTCCAGAAATCTCGCAACGTCTCCTATTGGCGGCACAACCTAGTTGTTTATCGAGAATTGTTCGGCCTTAAAGACCCAGAACTCACTGATGAAAATTGGCGGGAGGTCAATGAGACCATCCGTCGCAAAACTCAGGACCCTTCATGGTATGATTATGTGACGAAGGACCTCTGTCGATTGGAAACCCAGGTCCGGAATGTTCCCTGGTTTGAGGATTGGGAAGAGGAGTACTTCACGGCGGTGCTGCGGATGGAAGAGGCATTGGAACTCCATAAGGAATCCGTGCGAAGACGACTCGAGTCGCATCTAAACCTATGCCTTGACAGCCTGAAGGCGACCAAGCAAGCCATCGCCGGCCTTGTGGAGGAGTACGCTGGCCGAGGAGCCGTAGGGATCAAACTTGCGCATGCTTATGGGCGGACACTGTACTCCCTTCCCGCCACTTCTACGGCGTGCGGGTAGCCCTGCGTCCCCGGGGAACTTGTCGATCGGGTGATACGCGCGGCAAGGTTGCCGTGACCTACTCGACCTGCTCTACTGAACACATTTGAGCTCTTAGAGATGGAGAATTGGTGACTGGTAAGACTGGGACTGGTAGAATCACCGATCACCAAGAACCCGCGAGGGATGATTCCCACGATTTCACTTGCGTTGGGGATAGTTCTAAACGCGATCCTCTACTAAGGAGGATGAATGCCATGAAAGGTGTATATCGAAGTGGATATAGAGGGTATTTGCGGCGTGATTACGGAGGACCAGATATTCCTGGAACGAAAAAGCAAGGCGTATGCCGAGGCTTGCTTGTTGATGACCGAAGGTGTCAATGCAGCCGTGGAGGATCGTTATGACTGTTTATCAATCCAAAGCCTTCGTCTACTTGGGCCGTCCGAAGGCAATAGTGCGCGAGACCATCTCGATCGAGTGTGGGCCGCGGGATCTTCTGGTCGAGGTCTTGATGTGTGGCCGTTGTGGCACCGACAAGACCATCTATCATTTCGGCCACCCCAACGTGGATCCCTATGCCCCGGTGGTATTGGGCCATGAGCTGGTGGCTCGTATCGTCGAGGTCGGCAACGAGGTTGGCTCGCTCACAGAAGGAATCGGCTATCGTGAAGGGCACGTGCTCCCGCCGGCTTACCTGGATTTTCGCCCGGGTGAGCGGGTAACCTTCCAACCTCGCATCGCACGCTACAAGGACGGTCTCATGCTGCTACCGAGACCGATTGCCAATCTCTCTTTTCAGATCAATGGTGGTTACTCCCAGTACATGCGCGTGCCGGAGACCATGATCCGTTCCGAGTCCGTGCTGCGTGTCCCCGGCAACGTCACTGATGAAGAGGCTTGTCTGGTGGAACCTGCCGCCTGCGCACTTGAGTCGATCTTTGCCACGCCCCACCCACGAGATGTAGATGAACAGGGCCGGCACATCTATCGGGCTGGCATTCAGCCAGGGGGCAATGTTTGCATCATCGGCTCGGGCACCGTCAGCATGATCTACGCAGCGCTGGCGCATCTGGAGGGCGCAGGGCGCATCGTGATGATTGTTCGCTCGGAGACCAAGAAGAAGCTGGTGAAAGAACTGCTGGGCGACAAGGTCTTTGTCTACATGGCACCGCGCACCATCGAGGATGCCTCGCCCGAAACGCTGGCCGCCGAGGACGCGATCGTGCATGATCTCTCCGATCTGACCGGCGGTTACCTCTTCGACGACGTTGTGGCGGCCTGTGCCTCGCCTGCGGCTCAGCGTTTGATGCTCAAGCTCTACACCCGCGAAGGGTACGCTGTGGGTGCCTGTTTTGGTGGCACACACCACCTGGTCGATGCTGCCGACCTCGATGCCAATCATTATCGTGCCGCCAAAACCGTCGGTACCAGTGGCTGCTCAACGGCCTGCATGAAGACCATACTCACCTGGTTGGCAAGCGGCCGGTTGAATCTACGCGGCTTTATCTCCAAGCGGCGCTTCACGTTGAATGACGATCCTCACGAGTTTTTCACCACGAAGGCGGACGGCCTCAAGCCAGCCCTCTATATGACAGAGGTGGAGTGATGCGACCGAAAGCAGTTATCATCGGGGCCGGCGCGCTGGGACTAGGTTTCATCGCCGAAAGGCTGGCTGGCGATTATGACCTGTGCTTGGCCGATATTTGGGCCAAGGAGGAAATGTTGCGCCAGATTGAGGCCAACCAGGGCTTCACCGTCAACCTCTGTAGCCTGGATGGTGTCCGTCCCAGAAGGGTAACCGGCTCTTTCCGAGTGGCCCTCACCGATACCCCCGAAGGGCGCAGCGCACTCGATCAGGCCCTGCAAGAAGCGGATCTCGTACTCAGTGCCACGGGGAGGCGGCTTCTAGACAAGGTGGTCGCGAGTATCGCCCCTGCCATGAATACGCGATCCCGGAAAGCCTGGCTACTCTTCTGTGAGAATGGGCTACACATTGCCGATAGTTACGCGCGGAGTTTTGGCCCCCAGATCGTTCTGGCGGATACGGTCATGTCACGTATGTGCCGTTTCGGCGACCCACAGGAAAGCGCCTACCAGCCGCTCTGGCCGGGATACGGCAGCTCTTTGGTTATCGAGGACTATAGTTTCTTGCCCCTGGATGCCGATCTGTGTCGCTTGGGACCATTTACATCGGTTTTCTCGCTGATAACCCATGCTGAGTTTCTCATCTGGGAAGACATCAAAATGTACCTGCACAATGGTATGCATGCGTTTGTAGCCTACCATGCCTCCCTGGAAGGGGTCAGGCGGTTCCCTGATACTCCTGGTTGGATTCGTGAACAGGCCAGAAGAGTGATGCAGGATGAGGTTATCCCGGCCATCGTGGGCACGCATGCCGGGGCCAAGCAGGAAGAGATCGAGAAATATGGACTGAGCCTTCTGGCGCGTTTCTTCAATCCTTTCTTCAATGACAGTATCGAACGTGGCACTCGAGGCGTGGCAGAGAAGTTGGCTCCAGGTGAGCGCTTGATCGGTGGTTGTGAATACATCAAACGGGCCGGAATTGAGCCCAGGGGCTACGCCAGCACCATCCGGGCGGCCCAAAAGATTCTGGCGAGATAAGTGGAAGAGCGGGGCTTTTCGCCAAACTATGGCCAGAATAGGCTGCCACTGAAGCCAAAGTTGCAAGGACTGACGAATCCATCGCGTCGTGACCCCTGGTTTCAGGCCGTGAGAGACCGGTGCAAGGAGTTCCTGAGGATCTTCAACTACGGGAGGTATGCGCGGTGAAGCGGTCCTAATCTGCAGGGAGGTTTCCAAAAGTCAATGATGACCGGACGGATAACCGTTTTAATGGCGTAATACCCAATGTCCCTTGACAATTTGTTCAATTTGTGGTATTTTAGCAAACCACCTTTACTCAGAGTCTTTGCAATGGGCCGAAAGAAACACCTCGACACGAGCCTATTCTTCTGTCTGAACAAGGAATACCCCAATCATGGCCAGGTTGGGCCGGACAATCGGATTATCGGACCCGACCCCCTACGGGAAGCGTCAGATCCAACTAAGGACGATACACCTCACCGCTCATGGCCACTGGGACCGCGAGTGGCATTTAAGGTTTAACGGGGGGAATTTCCTGTGGCAGTTGTCGTCATTGATGGAGGGACAACAAATACCCGAATTATGCTGGTCCAAGACGGGAAGGTAATCGGACGTGCGAGCGGGCCGGTTGGAGTTCGTGATAGTGCCCTCGATGGCAATAATGCGAGGCTCAAAGCCGGAATGGATTTTCGGAAACTGCCGAAGAGTCATCTGAAGATCGTAAAGCGGTGGTTAGGGTTCTATCAAGCGTACAAAGAGGAGATTGTCCGGGGAAGGTGGCCGATCTCTCTGTAAGCAGCGACCTCTTCCACGGGGAGGAGAAGATCTCGCCTCAAGCGCGGAAT
>DTYK01000192.1 GCA_012961925.1 Candidatus Latescibacterota bacterium | reverse complement strand
TCTGCCATCTGATCAAATTTAGCCTTCAGATCCTGTGCCTGCTGAGGGGATTCAACCATGTTGATCAGCAATGAAAACCGACCGTTAGAAACTCGATTTGGCGAACCTTCGATATTTGTGAGCAGTTTAATCAACGCATACGCGTCGGCGATGGCAGTTGGTTCCGGTGTCGTAATGACCAGTATCTCGTCGACGGAGTGGAGCAGTCCCGTGACATTCGAATAGATCCCTGTCCCGGTGTCAATCAGGACCAGATCAAAACCGCTCCCTATTTTAGCCAACTCTCTTTTGAAACCTTCCTGCTTTTTCAGGGATATGATATGGCGATCACCGGTGCCGGAGGCCGAAGGGACTACGATTACCCCTTCCGGACCACCCACCATGGCCTCAAAGATCTCGCATCTGCCCTCAATTACGTCCTCCAGGGTGTTCTCGGGATTGACCTCCAGAAGGATGCTGAGATTAGCAAGGCCCAAATCACCATCGATCAACAGCACCTTGGTATCATACCTGGCCAACTGGATGGCGAGGTTCAAGGCGATGCACGTCTTCCCAACGCCTCCCTTGCCACTGGTGATACCAAGGACAAAACTTCCTCTACTTGAAAGCTCATCCATCCCTGCCATTCCTCCTGATGACTCGTTGGGCCAACCTTCGTACATCTGCCACTTCAATCCCATCTGGTAAGGATCGACCATGGGTGAAATACGAGATACATCCCTTTGTCGTGATGGCTGCAGAAAGGATGGGACCGAAGGCCCGGGTTTCATCCAGCTTCGTGAAGAGCAGCCCGGTAACCGGCAACGACTTGAATCCATTGAAGGTCTCCACGATGCTCCTGAAGCCGGTAGTCGCTGATATTACAACATATGTCTGGTCGGGGCTGGCCTCCTTCAGGAACGTCGCAACCTCCGTCAGACCTGGCTCATCATGCGGGCCGGTCCCCGTTGTATCGACTAAAACCAGCCTTGAACCATCAGAGGGGAGGGCATCCTTCATTTCCTCCGGAGTATAGACAACAGTGAGAGGTACCCCTATAATCTCCGCGTAGCTTTCAAGCTGCGCGACGGCACCAACTTTCTTCGTGTCTGTGGTGACAATGGAAACAGGTGCCTTCCTCACAAGTGCAAACTCAGTGGCCACCTTTGCGATGGTGGTCGTTTTACCGGACCCGGTAGGGCCTACAAAGCAGACGACCGTAGCCCCGTTCTCACGTAGCTTTATCCCACCGTTAGTGCTGACCATCTCCTCGAACGCACCGATCACCCTCTCCTCGATCAGCTCTCTATCATTGAATTCTTCTCCCCTGAGCCCTACCAGAAGCCAGTGGACCAGCGCCTTGGTGATCGGCTCCTCCACCCCGTTGTCTATAAGGCAGCGAACCAACGCCGGAAGTGCTCCTGGCAGCCTCGTGTATCGCCCATATTCTGTAATCGAATGGAGGATCTCCTTTAGGTCCTTAATCTCCTGGACCAATGAAGAGGTCTCCTTTGTCACCTCAGGGGTTACGTTACGAATGATCCTTGACCGGGGAGGTTGACCACGCCCTACTGGATACGACCCGTCAACTGCTGCTGTTACCTCGACCAGGGTCTTCTCTGACCCATTCCCCTGCCCTGTACGGGTGTTCAGAATGACCGCATCGATTCCCATCTCATCCTTCACCCTGTTCAGAACCTCGGTCACAGTGGAACCCGTATATTTCTTAATCCTCATCGCCAATTTTCACCACCCCCACTGAATAGATCTCAACTCCAGGTATAACCTCATTGTACGACAGGACAACCACGTTTGGAAAGACTCCTTCGATTAACCGCCGGAAAGCCAGTCTCACATTGGGGTTAGTTAGAAGGACCGGATGCCCCCCAGCAGAGGTTATCGGTTCAATCAGGGTCTCGATCTCCTTGAATATCTTCTGGGCCACATCCGGGGTAACCGCCACGGTCGTTCCCAGCGGTGTGTGGTGCGTCGAGTCGGCAATCAGTTGTTCTACCTTCGGGTCAACCGTGATAACCGAGAGGCAGCCGTCCTCATTCTGGTAGAGATGGCAGATTGTCCGCCTAAGGGCATACCTGACATGTTCTGTCAATACGTCTACGTCCTTTGTCATAGGGGCATAATCTGCCAGCGTCTCGAGGATTGTCAGTATATCCCGGATAGGAATCCTTTCTTTCAACAGATTCTGGAGAACCTTCTGCACTGTACCCAGGGATGCCACTTGAGGGACCAGTTCTTCCACAACAGCCGGATAGCTTTGTTTAACGTTGTCAAGGAGGTTCTGAACATCCTGGCGTCCAAGTATCTCGTGAGCGTGGGATTTGATCACCTCCGTCAGGTGGGTAGCCAGAACCGCCTGGGCTTCGACCACGGTATACCCATAGAGCTCAGCCTGCTCCTTTGTGGGTTCTGGTATCCACTTAGCGGGCAGACCAAAGGCAGGCTCAGTAGTCTCGGTCCCCTCGATCTCACCCCTGGCATATCCCGGGTTCATGGCCAGGTAATTGTTAGGCATCAACTCTCCTCCGCCGACCTCGACACCTCTGATCTTTATCTTATACTCATTGGGTTTGAGCTGAAGGTTATCCCTTATACGGATGGGTGGAACGATAAGCCCCAGTTCAAGAGCACACTGCTTCCGGATCGCCGTAACCCGATCCAGCAGGTCACCGCCCTGTTGAGGATCTACCAAGGGTATCAGCCCATACCCTATCTCTATCTCAAGGACATCCATCCTCAGGTAGTCCTCCACCCGCTCCTGGGGTCGAACTCTGGAGACCTCCTGGGCCACCTCCTCCAGACGCCGACGGTCCTGTCTACCCTTATTGTAAGCCAGCGTTCCCGCCAGGAGAGCGAGAACCAGAAAGGGTAGGGTAGGCAGCCCAGGGACCAACGCAAAGACCAGCAATAACCCGGCCGCAACTGTGATCGCCTTCGGACGTCTCATCAATTGTCCCGATAGATCCTCCCCAAGGCTTGACTCTGAGGCAGCCCGGCTTACGAGTATACCTGAAGAGGTGGAGAGCAAAAGGGCCGGAATCTGGGTTACCAGCCCATCGCCCACCGTCAGAAGCGTATAGGTATGGAGGGCCTGAGATAATGAGATCTTCATCTGCAAAGTTCCAATGGCCAGGCCCCCTATGATGTTGATGATGGTGATGATGATACCTGCGATGGCATCTCCCCTCACAAACTTGCTCGCACCATCCATTGCCCCATAGAAATCCGCCTCTCTGGCGATATCCTCCCGCCTCTTCCTGGCTTCGTCATCAGTGATTAGTCCGGCACTCAGATCTGCATCGATACTCATCTGCTTGCCTGGCATAGCATCCAAGGTGAACCTTGCTGCCACTTCTGCTATTCGCCCTGCCCCCTTAGTGATTACAACGAACTGAATAACAACCAAGATCAGAAAGATGATGAACCCAAGAACATAATTTCCTTTAACAACGAAGGAGCCGAAAGCAGCGATGACCTCTCCCGCATATGCCTCGCCCAGGATCAGTCGAGTCGATGAGACATTCAGGGACAGTCTGAACAGGGTGGCGATCAGCAGAAGTCCCGGAAATACGGAAAGCTCCAACGGCTTCACGATATACATCGTCACCAGCAAGATCACCAGCGAAAGGGTTATGTTGAATGTTAGAAGGACATCCAGCGCCAGAGGGGGCAGGGGGACTATCATAAGGAAAATTATCCCCACAACACCCACCGCTACAACCACCTCGCTGTAGCGCAAACCCCTGCCGACTGATGAATCTCCTCGGGCCATCAGTCCTCGCCCTCCCTTTCGTCAAACGCCCCCTTCTTGAGATGGAAGATATAGGCCAGTATCTCGGCAACCACCCTGTATAGCTCTTCGGGAATCTCCATACCTATCTCGACCGTTCTATAGAGTGTCTGAGCCAGGGGCACGTTTTCCACCACTGGTACCCCACATTCTCTGGCGATCGCTATGATCCTCTCTGCAATTAACCTCTGCCCCTTTGCGATGACTACAGGTGCCGCCATCGACTCCACCTTATACCTGAGGGCCACTGCCAGCCGGATCGGGTTGGTTATGACCACATCAGCCTCAGGTACCCGCTGCATCATCCTCTTCCGCGCCATCTCCCTCTGAACGCTCCTCACCCGGGATCTTATCAGGGGATCCCCTTCGATGTCTTTCAGTTCTTCCTTCACTTCCTGCTTTGTCATCCTTATCGCCTTCTCATACTCCCACTTCTGAAACGCATAGTCGAAGAGGGCCAAAACAAGCAGGGCAAGGGCCAACCTAAACCCGAGACGAAGTGTCATCCGGCCGGTAAATGAGAGCATATCGGCGATATCGCGGTCGGCCAGGGACAGGTATGCTGGAATCTCTCCCTTTATCGTTACATAGGAGATGTAGCCGATGATAGAGAGCTTGACTATACCCTTGAAAAGTTCCTCAAGCGACCGTTTTGAGAAAAGCCTTTTGAATCCAGAGATCGGACTAATCTTGCTCAACTTCGGGATCAGTGGCTCTCCCGTGAGGGTAATGCCCACCTGTAAGAAGTTTGAGAGCAATCCTGTAAAGGCCAGGATCAACAGGATGGGAGCGATTATCCTGAGAAATCGTGCAAGCCAGCTCAACATGTAGGGATAGATACTACTCTCGTCCACCTCTATCCCGTGGCTCCCGGTGAACGTTCCCACCACCAGATCCACAAGCTGTCGATAGACCAGAGGCCCGAACAGCCATAAGGAGATCAAGCCTGCTAAAAGGATGAGCACGGTGTTGATCTCCATGCTGCGTGCTACATGCCCCTTTTTTCGGGACTCCCGCCTCCTGCGGGGCGTAGCCTTCTCTGTCCTTTCCTGGAATTCTTCGGCCATCTGCTATGCGGCAAAAAGGGCGATCAACTGGGAGATCTCACCTTCCATCGACCTGATCAACTTCTCTAAGACATAGAAGAAGATAGGAATCGAACCGGCCAGCATCACCAGCCCCACTCCTATTTTGAGCGGAAACCCGATGATGAACACGTTCATCTGTGGAACGCTCCTCGCAAGAATCCCAAAGGCAACGGATGTGAGGAAAAGGGCCACCATCACCGGTGCTCCGATCTTGATAGCCAAAAGGAAAATCCCTGTCGCCATTCTGATCAATTTCTCTCCGATCCGGCCCGAAAAATGGAGTCCGCCAGGCGGAAGAAGATCAAAACTTGAAGCAAGCGCACCTAAAAGAAAGTGGTGGCCATCTATGGCAAGAAAGATCAAAATGGCCAACAGATACTGAAACTGCCCTATAATCGAAACCTGGGCCGACGACTGAGGATCAATGACGTTGACTATCCCAAACCCCATCTGAAGACCAACGATCTGTCCGGAGAACTGTACTCCCATGAATAGGAGAAGACATGCAAAGCCGATGAGGATCCCCCACAGCACCTCTTCTATCAGGAGAACTGTGTACGCCAGAAGATGGGCCGGCAGGATGACCATGTTATGGGCCACCGTCGGAGTGACCGCCAGCGCTATCAGGAGTGAAAGCCAGATCTTCAGTTGAACTGGAATTCTCTTCGCTCCAAAGACCGGGGCTACAAACAGGATACCGGCGGTTCGTAGAACTACCATCAGGTAGATCTGAAGCTGACCGAGTGTATAGTCAAAGGGGTCCATATTATATAGACGTCTGCCCACTTCATGGGCCAAGGTTCTGTAAGTTGGTCAACAGGTCCGTCGTGAAATCCACGAGGATCCTCAACATCCAGGGCATAAAAAGGACCAGCGCCAGCACCACGGCCAGGATCTTCGGAATAAAGGTGAGGGTCATCTCCTGTACCTGAGTGACGGCCTGAAGGATCGCCACTGCAAGCCCGATGGCCAACCCGAAGGCCAGCATAGGGGCTGATATGAGCAAGGCAAGGGTGATCGCCTCACGCCCCAAGTGTATTATGTATTGCGCTGTCATTGCTTGGGTCAAACCTCAACTAAATCCGGCCAGGGATCTATCCTCGCTTCATAACACGAGATCTTGAAATCTATGTCAAGTTTTTGAAGGCGTGCAATGCGAAGCGGAGCCTCATCGGTTTGAGGCGAAACTTCCTAGACCTACTTAAAGCTCTGCACCAATGACTGGACGATCAGATACCATCCGTCCACTAAGACGAACAGCAATATCTTAAAAGGAAGCGAGATCATAATCGGAGGCAGCAATAGCATCCCCATTGACATAAGCGTGCTCGCCACGACCATATCGATGACCAGAAAGGGGATAAAAAGCACAAAACTGATCTGAAAGGCTGTTTTAAGCTCGCTTATCACAAATGCCGGTATCAGGATGTGAGTTGGTACCTGGTCCGGTGTCGCCGGCTGCGGCATCTTTGCCATCCGTACGAACAGCCCCAGATCCTTCTCTCTGGTCTGCCTCAGCATAAACTCCCTTATCGGTGCCAATCCTTTTTCCACCGCCAGCTTTTGACTGATCTCTCCCCTGAAATAGGGCTGCAAGGCCTGATCATTAACCCTATGCCACACAGGCATCATGACAAAGACCGTTAGAAATAGAGAAAGGCCTATTAAAAGCTGGTTTGGTGGCATCTGGTGTGTCCCTATCGCATTACGCAAGAATGAGAAGACCACGACTATTCTGGTGAAACTGGTCACCATTATGAGAAGAGCGGGCGCCAGGGCAAGGATGGTCAAAAGTAGCACTATCTGCAGGGTAACTGCAACATCACCGGGGCCTGCTGATTCACCCACCTTTAAGCTCAGTTCGGTAAACGCATAAGCACTGCCGATCTGAAACAGGAGGGAAAGCGCTGCACACAGGGATAGTAAAGGATAACGAACCATCGATGAAGGATGAATTCTCATCTCAAACCTCTCTTATCTCAACTGTCGATCCTTACCGGTATTATTCCTCCACTTCTCGCCCCATAAGTTCAGCTTGCTCTTAAGTTGCCTCAGAAAGGTGTGCCCTTCAAGGCCGCTCTGATTCGGATTTGTGGGGAACTCAAAGACCTCCTCAGGTGAAAATTCCGCTAACTTCGTAATCTGGGAATCGGTGATCCCCAGAGCAATCACCTTTCCCGCCACCCTGACCAGATATATCCCCTTCTTTGGCGCAATAAATGTCCTCGCCATCACCTTTATCATCACACTCTTCCCGGTCTTTCCGGGATTCGATGCCCTCCTAAGAAGATAGACCGTCCCCCAGATAAGGACGATGATCAGTATGAGGGAGAGTGCAAAACGGGAAAGCAGACTGAAGAGCCCCGGAAAGGGCTGCTGCTGGTGGATCTCTTCTCCCCAAGCACTTAGAGCCAGAAGAGGAACAACGGCCGAAGCTATAACAACTCGTAGCAACTGCATCGCCATCGTCTCATATTAAAGATTATTAGTCTGGTCGGCAGGCAACATAAGCTCCGTGATCCTGAGTCCAAAGTTCTCATCCACGACCACCACCTCGCCCTTCGCAACCACCTTACTGTTGACGACGAGGTCAACCGGTTCGCCTGCAGGTTTATCCAGTTCAATGACCGCCCCCTTAACCAGGTTCAGGACGTCCTTGATCCGCATTGTAGTCCTTCCCAGTTCTATGGCAACAGGGAGGCTAACATCAAGCAACATGTTGATATTTCCTATCTTCTCCTGTTTAAATGAAATATCGCTCAGTTCCTGGAACTTTGCCCTCCTCACCGCTGCCTTCTCCCCCTCACCTCCCCCTCCGTCCGCAGAGGCCGCCTCTTTCTCATAACTCTCTTTAATTCTTTTGCCTTCGTCCCCTTTGGCGAGCTTTTGCGTCTTCCCCTCAGTCCGTGCCGTTACCATT
This sequence comes from Candidatus Latescibacterota bacterium, assembly GCA_012961925.1. GTDB lineage: Bacteria > Latescibacterota > MVCY01 > MVCY01 > DTYK01 > DTYK01. Next base: position 12,087 of record DTYK01000192.1, on the reverse strand, counting down.
TTCATCCTCACCTCCCTCCTCGATGGGTGAAACTATTTGAACGGCCCTGTTCTTGCCAGACACCCCAGGTCTGGCCAGGAATTTTGGCGTCTCTTCCACATAGACCACAACATCGCTGCCGGCCTTAGTGTCGAGACGCAGAACATCTCCAACTTCGAGGTCTACTAAGTCACGCATGGTGACATCGGTCTCTCCTGACCTGACCTTTAGAGTGACGTATACTTCTCTCAGGAGTTTTTCTCTATGCTTTAGATCTGTCTTCTGATCCTGGTCTTTCAGGGACCTAAGCCAGCGCTGCCGTTTCAGGGTTACAACTATCGGCTCCAGGGTCATATATGGATAACAGAGATTGAGGAATCCGGAGGCCTGTTCTGATTTTGCCTCAAAAGAGAACAATATTACCATCTCATTGGGCGAGACGGCCTGAATGAAGCGGGGATTTGTCTCAACCCGCTCCAGCTTCATTTTCAGGGATGTCAGTTGGGACCAGGTCTTCTGGAGGTCATCGAGAACCCGGGTGCCCACCTTGAACATCACGTTTTTCTCTATAGTTGTGAGTTCCCTCTCTAAGTTAAAGACCTCACCCTTGCCGCCGAAGAGCCTGTCTACAAGGGAGAAGACTATGGAGAGGCTGAAGTCGATGACACCCAAACCCTCCAGCGACTTAAGGCTGAACACCAACGAACAACTGGGATCCGGCAGTGAGCTTATGAACTCTGAGTATGTCAACTGTGCAACGGACACAAACTTCACCTCTGTTATGTTCCTTTGGAGGGTGGAAAGTGTGGAACCCAGATGTCTTGCGAAGTTACCGTGCAGGTTTTCCAGAACGTGGAGCTGCTCCTTCGAGACCCGATCGGGATGACGCCAATCATATATCCGAATCGTCCGCTTTGTGCCCTTTTCTGTCCCCCTAGCAGCCACCAGTTCTCCTGAAGTGATCACCGAAAACAGGGCATCTATCTCTTGCTGCGTGAGCACCTTAGGCAAGGGTTACCTCCTCAGTTTCATTGCAAGACGAAGTCAACGAAGTAGACGTTTACCAATCTCTCTCCTCCTAAGATCCCGTTCATCCTGGCCAGGATCTCCTCCCGTAGGGACCTCCTGTTGTCGGTCCCGCTCAACTGCGCGATAGTCCTGCTGGAGAGGATATCTATAAGGATATCCCTCACCTGAGGTCCCCTCCGTTTCAGCTCGTTCAATGCCTTCTTATCCCGCACCTCTAACCCAACGGTTACGTTAAGAAACCTCGTTCCTGCCGTTTCGGCTGGATTGGTTATGACATCCTTAACGATATAGACCTCACCCATCTCTTCGATTCCACCCCCGTCCCTCTGAGCATGCTGTACCCTGGGGGCTATTACCTTTGTAACGAGCAGGTAGGCTGCAACGGCCTGGACCAATAATACAGGGAGGACGAACGGCAGATACCTCCTTATATACGATCTTTTTCCCCTATCGGTCACCTCTTCTTCCATCTCCGGGTCTTCATTCATATCTCCATACCCCCCTCGGGCTTTTTCTTCGTTCTTCATCATCGCTCACTCCTCATCTATTGCCACCTATCTCTGGGTTCGCCCCGTTGGATGGGGCATGCGTCTTTCCGTATCGGTATATTCGATGCGAATAACTGCCCGTCGATTTCGGGCCCTATGTTCTTCACTATCATTAGGGAAAAGAGGGTGATACTGACCGTAACCGACCGCTGACAGCCTTTTTGGGTCTATTCGGGCCTTATCGACGAAATACCTGAGTACATTCACTGCCCTGGCCGTCGACAGCTCCCAGTTCGATGGGAAGCGGGATGTCCTTATGGGGAGGTCGTCGGTATGTCCCTCAATCTTTACGTTACTCTTAGAGTACTCAATCACCGCGGCTATTTTGTCAAGGAGAGGGCGAATCTCTGGCTTCAGATCTGCTCTGCCAAGGTCAAACATGATGGGGTTACTTATGTTGATGATCAGTTCCTTGCCCGTCTCCTCAATGTAGATGGCCTTGTCGTAATCTTCCAGACGCACATACTTCTTTAGGTCAAGGACCGATTTCCTCATCTCCATAGCCTCTTCGCTGCTCATCCTGGGATATGGAGTCTCCCCGATCTTTATCATTGACTCCTCAGCCTTCAAGACACCCAGGGCCCCCTTTAACGATCCCATCGCCTTTCTAAATTTTGTAAGTTCGATAACGGAGAAGGAAAACAACAGCACAAAGAAGGTCAAAAGCAGCGTCATCAAATCACCATAGGTCGTCGTCCATCCAGATGAGTCATCAGTGCCTTTATCGTTGCCTCTCTTCTCTTTCATCCTCTACCCCTCCGTATAACCTTCTGAACGTTCCTTTTCTCAGCTTCGGTGCCAGGAATACTTTCAATCTATCCTCAACCATTCTCGGGTTATCGCCCGATTGGATTGAAACTATTCCTTCGATTATCAATTGCTTTATCAAGATCTCCTCCTCCGAGCGCGTCTTCAGTTTCCCGGCCAGGGGCAGGAATAACAGGTTGGAGAGGAGGACACCATAAAAGGTGGTAATAAGGGCTACTGCCATCCCGGGACCGATGGAGGAAGGATCATCCAAGGTCCTCAACATCTGTATGAGGCCTATGAGCGTTCCACTCATCCCGAAGGCAGGGGCATAGATTCCCATGGATCGAAATATATTCTGTCCCAATTTATGTCTCTCTTCCAGGAAAGCTATCTCCGTGCTCAGGATGTCCCTTATCAGTGCCGGTTCTGTGCCATCCACAGCCAGTTGTATCCCGTTTTTCAGGAAATTGTCACCCACCTTCTCCACCTCACCTTCGAGGGAGAGGATTCCCTCCCGCCTGGCCTTCTCTGCGAACCTGACCAGGATCCTGATCATCTCCGGAGGCGATGATGAGCTGTGGAAAAAGGCCTTCTTGACCACGGTGAACAGGCCGATCACATCTGGAAGACGATAATTGATAAGGGTCGCTGCCACCGTCCCCCCCAGCGTGATCATAACAGACCGGAGGTTGAGAAAGACCCCCACACCGCCACCCAGAAAGATGGCGACAAAGACAAGTGCACCTCCTGAGAATATGCCGATGACAGTTGTGATGTCCACTGGATGGCCTTTTTTCCTGTTAAATTACCACAAACCATTATATTCATTCAGGCCTCCGCACTGGGAGACTCTCCAGAATCGACATGGACTATCAAGCGCTTAAACTCTATAACCTTTGAGATGACCTCCTCCACCGACTCTCTGACCATTATCTTCTTACCTGTGCTGAGGCTGATAATGGTATCCGGAATCGCCTCTATGAATTCTATTAAGTCGGAGTTGATCACCAGTTCACTGCTGTTCAGGCGCGTAACCCTTACCATCCTGCTGCCTCTCTCTTCATTGAGTAGCCATCCATCGGAGGGGCTGAGCTGGAGCAGTTGTTAACGTTTCAGGTTGACCAGCTCCCCCAGCATCTCATCGGTTGTCGTTATCGTCCTCGCATTGGCCTGGAAACCTCGTTGAGCCACAATCATGTCGATAAACTCCCGAGCCAGGTCAACGTTGGACCTCTCAAGGTATCCGGAGGAGATCGTCCCGCTGATCGTGCTCCCGGCTACCCCTTTTATCGCATCCCCCGAGTTAGAGGAGACCTGGTACATGTTCTCGCCCACCTTTAACAGGCCGGCAGGATTATTGAAGTCAGCTAACACAATCTGTGCCAGGTCTCTTGTGACCCCATTAGTGAAGACTCCACTGATCATCCCGGAGCTGTCAATGGAAATGGAGCTGAGCGTACCCATACCGTATCCATCCTGCCATTTGGCCGTTGCCGTCATGGCAGCAGCATACTGCGTGATGCCATCAGACCCGGTGCCCAGGTTGAAGACGATGTCCAACTTTTTGGCACCGTTATCAGGGACAAAGGTGAAGGGGGTACCTGTCCCCCCATTCGGCGTAAACTCTAAGATCGAACCGTCGTCCCCGAACGTCAGGGTGCCCGTATCTCCACCAGGCGTTGTGCCGGACTTCACTCCAGTAGTGGATATGCTCCATGCCCACTGGTTGGGAACGGCCGTCTTTCTGAACGTTATCGTCAACGTATGTCTATCACCAAGGGAGTCGTAGACAGTGATTGACGCCTCATGGGTGTCGTCCTCAGAGGCACTGGCGTCAAGGTTGCCGCTTATCGCCACCTCAGTGGTTGCCCTGGCAGGGGCTGTCTGTCCGAAAGGAAGCCGAATGTCACCAATAGCAGCGTCTGGAGGAACCTTTCCTGTGGTCGAATCAACCATTTTACCCTGAAGGACAAAGCCATTGCCCCGGTTCACCAGGTTGCCCCCTGCGTCGTAGGCAAACACCCCCGCTCTGGTATAATACTCATTCACGCCGTCACTCAGAATGAAGAAACCATCCCCCTTGATGGCCAGATCGGTTACCTCTCCGGTCATCTCGAGGTTCCCCTGAGAGATGATCGTGTCGATGCTGCTAACGGACATCCCCAGGCCATACTGAAGGGGGTTCATCCCACCCATGCCGCCGGTCCTTCGGCTGGCCCCCCTCATCGTCTGTGCCAACATCTCCTTGAACGTAACACGACTGGCCTTAAACCCCACAGTGTTGATGTTGGCAATATTATTACCTATGATGTTCATCCTTACCAGATGATTACGCAGACCGGATACGCCGGCAAACAACGAGTTCATCATTTCGAAAACCTCCTTTCACTAACGACATGGTTAGTATGACCGGACCACGATGTGACATCGGTGCGATCAATGTCCCGTCTCTATGCTTATCACCTGCGACAACGGCACCTTGTTCTCCCCCACCAACAGAAGGATAGAGCCGTCTTCATAGCTGACACCGGTCACAGGGCCCAGAATGAGCCCTCTTGAGCCGACCTCTTCCCCCCTGCTGTCGGTCGCTGAGAACCGGACCCCGTATTCGCCTGCCTGGAGCCTGTCTCCATGCTGATCCTTTCCATCCCACCTGATCGTTCCAGTCCCCGCCGGTACAGGGCCTTGATTGATGGTCCTAACCACCTTCCCCTCGGAATTAAGGATTTCCACCGATAGAAGGGCCGCATCACCGGATAGCTCATAATTGATGTCCACAGATCCGTCCTGTTTCAGATAGAGGCTCTCCCCCAGGGCCTTCAAGTCCCGACCGATAAGAACCGCTGCTATAATCCTGTTGAGAGCTTCTAACAGTGAGGTGTTCGTCCTGAGAGTCTCCGAAAGGTTTGTGTTCACGTTCTGCAACTGTTCAAGGGAACTGAACTGTGCAAGTTGAGCAACGAACTCCCCGTTCTCGGGGAGGGCAAAGGGATCCTGATACTTCAACTGTGCGATGAGCAATTTCAGGAAATCGTCTTTACCCATGACCTGACCCGTCCGTAGGGACCCCAGTCCTTGCAGACCACCCTCTGCTGTGGACATGGCTTGAATCACTGACATGCCTCTTCTCACCTCCTTAGACCAAATAGTCAACCACGTGCTCGTTCAACGTGTAATACCAAGAGATTCTGCCGTTATCTCTTGTCAAATTTGCATCCTCTTCCGGGAACAGCGCTGGATCATCTTCCCCGTCTCCCGGTACCTCTTCCCATCGGCTTAGTCGCCCTTCCTGACCTACAAATACCTCAAAAGTCCCTACCTTTATCCCCCATTGGGCAAGTGAGGTTCTCAAACGATCAAGGTTCGACTCAATAATGTGCTTCACTCCCAGGTCTTCGACCGAGATCCTTGCAGATAACGTTGAATCCCGGACGACCACCTTCACTCTGATATGACCGAGCCTTTTGGGGCTAAGCCTGATCCTTGCCTCCGAACCTCCCTCCGTTAAGATGGTTCGGATGGTGAAGCCCACCTGGGAGATGAGCTGCTTTTGAAGGCCGTTTGTCTCCGTTATATGGGCTGCGGATAGCTCCCCTGGGGCCATTGTCTCTATAAGAACCGACGATTCCTTCAACCCGAACCTCCCGTATGTGGAGGCCTCGATTTTATCCTTCCCATATTGTAACTTTCTGAATTGTCCCAGGCCTGTTTCACCGTCTACACCGGATTGCCACGGTGTCATAGTCAAAACTCCTGTACCAGGTTCAGTACAACCCCTCGCCCAGGTCAAACTCTGCAATCTCTGAGTCGTTTCTCCAGACGGATGTTCCCTTTCACTGGTATGACCTCCAACAGAAACAGTTTTAACATGGGGTGCTGTAAGTTTCTCTTCGCTATCCCCTTCGCCCAAACCAGTTGCCTGGGAGGGGTGGCTACTCTTTGATCTGGATACAGGGGCAGAGGACCCATCTCTCCATAGTGAACAACTGTTATAAAGGTCCACCTGACCACGGATGCCTTTCCCTTCAAAGGTCCTGGGCCAACCGGCCGGGAAGTGGGGGATCAGAACGCCTTTTTTAAAGGGTTTGCCCAATACAGGTGGATCGTCCTGGGTACCGGACGTCCCCGGGAGAAGTTTGAGGTCAACTATTCGGTCTTCGGAAAGGCCCGGACACATCCTGCCCCGCGCCAGAAGGGTTCTGAGCCCCGGGACTTCACATAGAATTGGAAACTGCGGTCGCCCCGTCAGAGGTTCTGCCACAGAACCAGATGCCGGATAACCACCTTCCGACCTAACCGAATTGGCGGACCCATCCGTGAGGATCAAGGCTACTGAGGTCTCCCCATCGAACGTGTTGGCGGGTGAAGGCAAGACATCTGCAGTACCCAACGGGCAGAGTGCATTTGAAAAGGCCACGAATAGATCAACAAAATCGGCTGAGGTCTGTTGAGCGCGTAATCCAATCCTTTTCGGCATTCCCTTCCCCTCTGAAACAAACGAGAAGGGACCGAAGCCGGGCAACTCCTTCATGGTCTCCAGAAACTCCATTACGATCTTCTCCTCTATCTATTAATATAGCCTGCTCATCCGGTCGGTTATCCGGGCAGCACGGGCTGGCTCAAGGGCACTGAGAACCTCCGCCGCCTGTCTCGCCCTCATCCGCACCAGTATCTTAGCGACCGTTGAGTCGTCCAGGCTTCTGGCGATGGCTGCCGCTTTATCTGCCCTCATCGAATTGTACAACCTTGCCAGTTCCATAACCCTCTGATCTTGAAGGGAGTTCAGGCGCCCAAGGAGTCCCTCTACCTCCTTTTTCAATCGCGAAAGACGTTCTTTCTCGTCTCGGAGCTCGAGTCTCTCCCTCTCCAGCTTTTGTCTTTCCTCTTCAATCAGATCCCTTTCCTCCCCAAGCGAAGAGGTGACCCTTTGGGCCGGCAGGGCATCTACCGTTTCCGCAACCCTGTCTTCGACCTCATCTTGTCCCCTTTTGACGAGGGCCTGAATGTCCACCAGTGCAGTCTTAACGTCTATTGACCCCGTAGCAAACAAAAGGACTGCTACAAAGACGACGAACGGAAATATGAAAAGGAGTACGAGCCCCACTGCCTTCTTCATCGCTGATTACTCCTTCTTCCTGGCAAGGCTGGCCAGTTCGTCCATCTGATCCTGCTCCTTCTTTTCGGAGTCCTTGCGATAGGAGGCATAATCCCTCTCCCGCAGTGCCTCAAGGATCTTTTTTTCTTTAAACAGTTCTAAAAGAATCCGCCGTTTCTCCTCCACGTTGTCTTTGAGTTTGTCAACCTGGATGGTCTGTGCGGATATTTCTTTGGCTAACTTCGATAGATATGTGTAGTGGACCAGAATCTCCGGCACGTCCACTTTGGAGTTATTCTTCTTCAGGATCTCCTTCCGGCATCCATCCCTTTTATGATTGAGGCGTAGGAGCTTTGTCTCCTCCCTGCCCAACTCCGTCTTTGCCAGGGCCAGTTCCCTCTCTCCCGCCTCCTCCTTATGCTGTCTGAACTCCATTATCTTCTGCAGCCTGAAGTTGAATCTCTTCACTATCCGTCTCCTTCTCCAACAACCCGATCATCATCTCCACACTCTGCCTGAAGTCCACCTTTTCATCGATACCTTGTTTCAGGAAGTTCTTGATCTTTTCTATGTGCTCGATCGCATAATCTATCTTCGGGTTGCTCCCCTTGACATAGGCGCCGATATTGATCAGATCCTCTGCCTCCTTATAAGTGGCCAAGACGCCCTTCAGTCTGTTAGCTGCCCTTCTGTGTTCCTCCGATACCACGTCGATCATGACCCGACTGACACTGTTCAGCACATCGATGGCTGGGTAGTGGTTGAGTGAAGCCAACCTCCTTGACAGGACGATATGTCCGTCAAGGATGGCCCTGACTGCATCAGAGATGGGTTCATTCACGTCGTCACCTTCAACGAGGACGGTATATAACCCCGTTATGCTTCCCATGCTGGAGTTCCCCGCCCTTTCCAAGAGCTTGGGCAACATTGCAAAGACCGAGGGTGTGTAGCCCCTTGTCGTAGGGGGTTCGCCTATGGAGAGACCGATCTCCCGTTGTGCAACGGCCACCCTCGTCAGGGAGTCCATCATCAGCATCACGTCCATCCCGAGATCCCTGAAGTGTTCAGCAATGCTTGTGGCGACCATAGCCCCTTTTATCCTGATCAGTGCTGGTTTGTCGGAGGTAACGGCCACCACGACCGATCTTTCAAGACCCTCCTCACCCAGATCCCTCTCAATGAACTCCCTCACCTCTCTGCCCCTCTCCCCTATGAGGGCGATCACATTGACATCTGCCTCGGAACTCTTTGCAATCATCCCTAAAAGTACACTTTTACCTACACCACTGCCGGAGAAGATACCGACGCGCTGGCCTTTGCCACAGGTGAGCAGGGCGTCTATCGCTCTGATACCTGTGCCCAATGGTTCCTTTATCCTTCTCCTGCTGAGGGGATCGGGAGGCGAGCCGTGTACCGGCCTCCTACCAGTTACCTCAAGGGGGCCTTTTTCATCAATGGGTCTCCCCAGTCCGTCCAGCACCCGTCCCAAGAGTTCATTGCCCACCGCCACGGAGAGAGGCTCTCCGCTGGCAGTAACCGCGCTTCCAGGACAGATACCTTCAATATCGCCCAATGGCATCAACAACACCTTGTTATCCTTAAACCCCACCACTTCACAGGGTGTCATACAAGAGGAGCCGTTTGCCCCATGCCCCCCATCATGAGTTTTGGGTTCCCTCCGATATTCAACCCATTTTGCAGGCCGATGGACATGTTCTACGTAGCAGAGATCGCCGACGGAAGCGGCCGGCCCGCTGGACTCTATTATCAGGCCGACAACCTTGCTTACCTTACCACTCAGCCTGATGGTCTCCGTCATATCAATGGCCTTCAGGTACCTTTTGTAATCCACCGTCCCCTTGTTCATCGAGTACCCCCATCAAAGACGCATACATAATCTCTAACTGTCTCTCTATACGTGCATCTACCCTGCCAGAATCGGTCTCGATTATACATCCACCCCTGCTAATACTCGGGTCTCCCTCTATCTTCAAGCCTTCATTGCCATCAGCCAGTGCCAGCCAATCCTGGCGATGCCTCCTGACGATCTGGAGGTCCTCCGGGTTGACCTTCACCGTGATGTGACTTTTGTCAACCAAGTGTTTAATTGACTCCCGGACGGTTCTCAACACAGGTTCCACATTGTGGGAGGTCTCGTATCCGATTATCTTCCGGGCGAGGGCCATAGCGAGGCGCAGGACAACCTCTTGGGCCTCCTTAAACAGTGCCAACCTCTGTTCGTTCACATCCTCTACGAGCGAGATAAAATCGTTCACTGCACCCCTTATTCGTTCTTCAGCAAGGGCCTTCCCGGTTTCAAGCCCGGATCTGTAGACCGTCTCTCTCTCCGCCTCAAAGCGTTCTTCAATCTCTCTGACCCGCATCTGGATGAGGCGTTCCATCTCTTCTGACGGCTGAGACTCCTGGTTCAACCCCTCGGCACATCCGTGCCGTTCCTGCGGACCAGCCGCTTTGACCACCACCGTTTCAGGACAGAACCGTGCCGGCCTTATGATCCTAGACAATTACCTCCTCCCCCTCTCCTCCTCTATAGATTATTATCTCGCCTTCGTCCTCTAAGCGTCTTATTATCTCAACTATCTTTTGTTGTGCCCCTTCGACATCCTTGAGGCGAACAGGTCCCATATATTCGATCTCCTCTTTCACCATCGTTGCTACTCTCTCTGATACATTGTGAAATATCTTCTCCTTGACATCCTCACCGGCAGCCTTCAGGGCAAGGCTCAGTTGTTTGATATCCACCTCACGCATCACCTTCTGAACAGCAGAGTCATCTAACAGCAGGATGTCCTCAAAGACAAACATCAAGTTCTTCACCTCAACGGCCATCTCTGGGTCCTGCTCTTCTAACATCTTAAGAACCGCTCTCTCTGTTGCCCTATCCGTCAGGTTTAATATCTCGGCTACTGTCTTTGCTCCTCCTGAGATGGAGTAGCTACTGCCCGATTCCGCCTCCAATTGCGATTCCAGGGTTTCCTCAACTTCCCTTATCAGGTTTGGTGATACCCTCTCCATGGTGGCCATCCTCCATGCCACCTCGCCTTGAAGTTCAGGTGGAAGTTGTGAGAGGATGGTCGCCGCCTGAGCAGTACGGAGCTGCGAAAGGATCAACGAAATAGTCTGCGGATGTTCGTCCTTCACAAACTCAGCGATTTCGTGCGGATCGAGGTTCTTCAGCGTCCTCAGTCCCGGTGCCTTAGGAGTCGTGTACATCCTGTGCAGGATCTCATCTGCCTTGCCTTTACCCAGTGCCTGGGCCAGGACGTCCCTGGCATAGTCGTATCCCCCATGGGCAAAGAACTCTCTGGACAGGAGAGCCTTATGAAATTCCTCTAAGACGGCCTCTTTGTCTTCGCTGGAGACATCCCTCAGGTTGGCGATCTCTCTGGTAAGGCCTTCTATCTCCGATTCATCCAAATGTTTTAATATCCCACTGGCGGCCTCCCGGCCCAAGCTCACCAAGATAATGGCAGCCTTACGGGAGTTACTGAACTTCTTTGCCACCATTGCACCCCCTTACTCCTCTAACAACGTCCTGATCAACCTTGCCGCCTCGTGTGGTTTCTTCTTCACTACACTGGAGACCTCAACAAATATCTTATTCTTCTGTTCCCCTTCCGACAGGGCCTTCGCCTCTTTCGACAGAGTCACCTCGGCCATCTTCTTTTTGACGATTCCACGGGCAAGGGATTTTATAACGGAACGGACGACCAGAAAGATCAATAAACCCACCACAACCTTCCATCCCTTCTGTGCAAAGGATGTCCAGACCTGCCTCTTCGCCGCTTTGTCCAAAAGCTTCTGCTCTTCGAGAAGGAAGGATCTGTTAAAAGCCATACTGGCCACTTCAAACTGGTCCCGCTCCGAGACAAAACCAACCGCTCTCTTCACTATGTCACTCAGCTCGGCAATCTCCTCCTGGGACCGGGTGACCACGGCACCATTGCTGTCGGTTGAGTTTGTATCTATAATCAAGGCAATCGAAAGCTTTTTAATATTTCCCACTGAACTGACGATATGTTGTAAGGTCTTGTTCACCTCGTAGTTGATTACGGTGTTCTCCTTACGGCCGGAGTTGGTAGAGTTCTCTTCGGTCTTCTGTTCGCTCCGAATTGCAGTCCTGTCGGGGTCATATTGTTCGATAGTCTTCTCAACCCGCTCAAAGTCGAGGGTAGCCCTCACCCGAACTATTGATCTCCCCGGGCCGATTACGCCATCAAGCAAAGACTGTGCCTTTCTTTCCAAATAGGCCTCCACACTGCTCTGAAGTTGAAACTGATCCTGACTTAGTGCGGAGATCTGGTCCCCGCCCGTTCCACTGGAGAGGAGGTTACCGTTATAATCAACAATGGTGATGCCCGATGGTTTAAGTCCCTCCACACTTGATGCGACAAGATGGGTTATCCCACGGATCTGTCTGGGACTCAGCGATGAGGTCTTCCTGAGCTTAAGTACTACAGAAGCCGTCGGTTCTCTCTGGCTTTCTTTGAACAACCTCTGTTCAGGTATAACGATGTGCACACGTACGGCCTGGACCCCTTCCATCTGCTGGATCGTCTTTGTGAGCTCCCCCTCTAAGGCGCGCCGGTAGTTGACCCGCTGGAGGAAATCGGTAAGACCCAGATTCGTCTTGTCAAAGATCTCGTACCCAATTGCTCCTGTTCG
>DTYK01000191.1 GCA_012961925.1 Candidatus Latescibacterota bacterium | reverse complement strand
TCTTTGAGATATATCCCCTGAGGGAGGGGGAGATCCTGGCCAGATTGGAGGCCATCGGTATCTGTAGTTCTGATGTCTATATGTGGCGGGGGAAAGATCCCAGAACTCCCCTGCCAATCATCCTTGGACATGAAGGTGTGGGGACCATCGAGGAGATTTACGGTAAAAAGACCGACATCCTCGGACGAGATCTAACAGTGGGCGACCGGATCATCTGGGACAGAGGGATCACCTGCGGCCTATGCTATTACTGTGCGATCAGGAAGGAACCATCTCTGTGCCCAAACAGACAGGTATACGGCATATCCTTCTCCTGTCAGGACCCTCCCTATCCGAGGGGTTGCTATGCCAACTACATCCACCTCTCCAGCAACACTAAGATATTGAGGCTGGATGAGGACGTGGATCCCGTCACCCTGGTATCCGCCTCCTGTTCAGGGGCAACCGCTGCCCATACAATCGAACTCTGCAAGATAAAAGAAGGGGACAGGGTGGTGATCCAGGGGCCCGGTCCACTGGGTATATTCTCTCTTGCCTTCGCCCTGAGCCGCGGTGCCTCAGTAGTCGTGATAGGCACAGGGCGAGGGAAGGAGAGGCTGCGGTTGTGCACCGAATTCGGGGCAAGGGAGACACTCAATACAGCCGATTCAATCCCGGAAGAGAGAAGGCACCGGGTTATGGAACTTACTGATGGGCTCGGGGCCGATGTCGTAATCAATTGCACAAGCTCTCCAGAGGCGCTCAAAGAGGGAATAACATACCTATCAAGGGGCGGGACCTATGCACTCCCAGGGCTGGCGATACCGGTTGGTCCAGTATCCCTCGATCTCTATCACGACGTGGTGAGCAAAAATATACGGATCCAGGGGGTGTGGGTGAACGACACCTCACACCTCTATCAGGCGGTAAACCTGATCCTGAACAACCGATATCCCTTTGAAAAGCTCGTCACCCATGAGATCCCGTTGCATGATGCCTCAAAGGCTCTGGAGATAGTCGAAGGGAGAAAGGCCGTTAAGGCTGTGATGAGACCGTGAGGTTTGAACCATGCGCACTCATAAATGTGATGTCCTGGTCATTGGGGCGGGTGGTACAGGATTGAGGGCTGCCATTGAGGCCAGGGTCTATGGGGCCAGTGTGATAGTGGTCGATAAAGGGATGGCCGGTAGATCCGGAACCACCAGAGCCGCTGCAAGCGACTGGATGGCCTTTGGCGCAGCCTTTGGCCATGCCGATCCCAAAGACTCCCCTGAGGAACACTGGATCGACATAATGGTGAAAGGGGGGCTGCTCTGCCGACCAGAACTCTGTCGTAGGATCGCCTACGAAGCACCGGCCAGATTTCAAGATCTTGAGAAGTGGGGAGCGGACTTCCATAAGACCCCCGATGGCAAATTCGTCCAGATCCTCTCTGATGGAGCGAGGTTTCCCCGGGCCTGCGGCAAAGGATCCGATACAGGTCCGGTCATCATCAGGACACTGCTGAACAGAGCAAAAGGGCTGGGCATAGAGCTCCTTAACAACATCATGGTAGCCGACCTGATAACCGAGGATAGCCGGATCAGCGGCTGCTGGGGCGTAGACCTCGGGACTGGCGAGCTGGTGACGTTCCAGACCAGGGCTGTCATACTGGCCACAGGAGGGGCAGGGAGGCTCTACGAGATCAACGTATTTCCGGCCGGCATGACGGGCGATGGCTACGCCATGGCCTATCGTGCAGGGGCAAAGCTCACCAATATGGAGTTTATCCAGATAGGTCCGAGTATAGTCCATCCCGTCCATTTTGCCCTCTCAGGCGTCTTCTGGAGACTGAACCCTCGGATTACCAACATAAACGATGAGGTGTTTATCCCAAGATATATACCGGAGGGGATCGATATCAAAAAGGCCATATACATAAAAGGGGTCTCCTACCCCTTCACCATCCGTAATGAGTCGAAGTGGGTGGACATAGCTGTCTTTACCGAGATCGCTGAGGGCAGAGGGACAGAGAACAGAGGGGTATACATGGATATCTCCCATAATGCCCCTGATGTCATCGAAACGAAGGCAAAGGTGCCTTTTGACTACCTGTTAAAACACGGCATTGACCTTCGCAAGGACAGGATAGAATTCGCCCCCGCCGTGCAGCATTTCAACGGTGGGATTCTGATCAACGAAAGGGCCGAGACCGACATCCAGGGGCTTTTTGCAGCAGGTGAGACTGCAGGAGGACAGCATGGAGCCGATCGACCGGGAGGTAACGCCCTGGCCGACTCTCAGGTCTATGGCAAGATAAGCGGTGAGAACGCAGCCAGGTATGCCCACGAAACCAGGGCTCATCCTTCAAGCGTCGATCTCACAGTTAGGGCCAAAGAGGCCTATGCAGGGCTGGCGAAGGGCAGAAGGAGGGGGAGATTTATAAAAGACCGGATAAAAGAGTTACAATGGATGATGTGGAAGAACGTCAGCGTGATCAGAGAAGAAGTCGGGCTCAATGAAACCCTTGATCGTATAAAGAAGCTCAGGGACGAGATCAACGGGGAGGGTGCAGAGGAACCGAAGGCCTATCTGGAGTACAGGAATATGCTTGATGTCTCCTTGATGGTCACCCAGAGTGCCCTTCTGCGCGATGAAAGCCGGGGTACCCATTACCGCGCTGACAGCAACAAAGTGAACGCTGATGAATGGCTGAAGCAGATCGTCCTTCGCCAGGGTGGGCAGGATGGGATCAAGGTTGAGTTGACCCCTATAGAGATACCTGATGAACTTAAGCCGCTGAAAGATATGATAGAGGGGAGACGATAAGTCCCCGGTTCAAACCGTGAGGATTCGTCTTGGATCTTTAGGACTCAGGATTTTTTGGTGAATTATTTTATGTCCGCCATATAGATCTCCAAACCATAAATCCAATCTTCAAGTGAGGGGGACGAGAGATGTATGATGTTGTCAGTTTTGGCGAGGCTATGTTGAGACTTTCACCGCCTGACTACCTGAGGCTGGAACAGGCACGCAGCTTCGACGTGAACGTTGGCGGATGCGAGCTCAATGTGGCTGTAGGCCTCTCCAGGTTCGGACTGAAGACAGCCTGGGTCACAAGGCTCCCGAGAAACCCTCTTGGCAGGATGGTGGCCAACAAGGCTAGGGAACATGGGGTGGATACATCAAATATCGTGTGGACCGACGGAGGGAGGGTCGGCATATATTACTTAGAGCTTGGAAGCACGCCTCGACCGAGCCAGGTCATCTATGACCGCAAGGGCTCCGCCATCAGCCTGATCAAACCAGGCGAAGTTGACTGGCCAAAGGTATTCGAAGATACGAGGCTCTTTCATACCAGCGGTATCACACCTGCCTTAAGCAAAAGCTGTGCAGAAGTAACGGCCCAGGCTATAGAAGCGGCGAAGGAGGCAGGCTGCAAGATATGCTTTGACCTGAATTACAGGGGCAGGCTCTGGTCGCCTGAAGAGGCGGAGAAATGTCTCTCCCGGCTCATGGGAAAAGTTGATATCCTCATAACCACCCAGTTCGATACCGAGACGGTGTTCGGTATGAAAGGCTCCTATGAGGAGATCGCCAGTCAGTTGAAGGAGCGGTTCGGCCTGTCAGTGGTTGCCATCACGCTCAGGGAGGTACGCACGGTCCTGACAGGAGGATGGACGAGCCTTGCTCTTGCCGACGGGAGATTCTATAGGGGAAAAATGTATGATGTTGAGATAATCGACAGGGTCGGGGCGGGTGATGCGTATACCGCCGGGTTTATCTACGGCTATCTCACCGGCGACGTGGAGAAGGCAGTCGCTTGCGGCGATGCGATGGCAGCCCTGGAGCAGACCATCCCTGGTGATCTGAGCTGGTTCACAGAGGAAGAGGTGCAGAAACAACTGAAAAAGGCGGATCTCAGGATTCAGCGATGAAAGGTTGAGAAACCCCACAGAGCGCCGGGGGATGTATTATTAAACGGGGGAGGAAGACCATGGACCAGAAGGCGAAACACCTTAAAGCTATGGTTGATTGCGGCATTGTACCTGTTATCAGAGCCAGATCGGCCGATGAGGCGATGAAAGTGGTGGATGCCATAATGGCCGGAGGGGTCAACAGCATCGAGATAACCATGACCGTCCCTGGGGCGATCGGCGTGATGGAGAGGGTGGCCCGTGATATGGGCGATGAGGTTCTGCTTGGGGCCGGGACCGTACTCGATGCTGAGACGGCCCGGATCTCCATCCTCTCAGGCGCTGAATTCATCGTCAGCCCCGGATTTAACGAGGCACTTATCAGAATCTGTAAAAGATACAATAAGATCGCTATCCCTGGAGCCATGACACCCACTGAGATCCTTGAGGCATGGGAACTGGGTGCGGATATGGTAAAGGTCTTCCCTGTGAGCAACTTAGGAGGTCCTGATTATATCAAGGCAATAAAGGCCCCGCTACCACAGATACCCCTTGTCCCGACCGGTGGGGTGAACCTGAACAATGCAGGGGCATTTATCAAGGCGGGATCTGCCGTTCTGGCGGTTGGCAGCAGCCTCGTGGACAAAAGGGCGGTTTCGGAGGGCAGGTTTGAGGTATTGAAGGAGAAGGCAGGACAGTTCGTGGAAGAGGTGAAAAAGGCAAGGGCGGAGATGGGGAAATAGATCTATATGAACACCGAAACAAGCGATCTAACTTCGGCATGTGGAAATTGTTACAGGAAGATATAGCAGTATGAAGGAGGCGGTACATATGCCGATTTACGAGTATCGCTGTGAGGATTGTGGCAAAAAGTCCAGCTTTCTTGTCCTGAGGATCGGTGCGCCCTTCCATGGGAAATGCGCTCATTGTGGGAGCAAGAAGCTGGTTCGTCTCATGTCCAGATTCGCAATGATCAGATCGGAGGAGAGCCGGCTGGAAAGCCTTGCTGACCCCTCCAAATGGGGCGACATCGACGAGAACGACCCTAAGAGCATCTCCCGCTGGATGAAGAAGATGGGCAAGGAGATGGGGGAAGACCTTGGAGAGGATTTTAACCAGATAGTGGAAGAGGCCGAGGAGGAAGCGGCAAAAGGAGAAGAGACCGAAGAGTGAACCCTAAGGAGAGCTGTTGATAAGAAAATTGGGGACTGTCCCAATAAGCGGAGTGCTTGAGCTTAAGAATAATCGAGCAGATACCTTACAAATAGTGACCCTGCCTTCACGGCATCATAAAACGCCTTGTCTGGGGTCCAGAACTCGCATCCCCGTAACTCAGCAAGAGCAGCATAGAGTGAGTCATAAATGTTGGGCAGGTCAAACTGGCGAGCTATCTCACGGGCACGCTTAATCATATCAGGATGGGTAAGAATTTGTACCCCGATTGCAGAAAGCCGGGCTAAGGCGGTATCTGTCTCGCTGATACTCATTACGCTCGATTGTAAGCGCCCTTGCAGGACACTTTCCGTTTCATACTCAAACAGCGGCGGTGCAATCAAGACAATGTCCGCAACAATCGAGTCATGTAAAACCACGGTTCTCCCCTCACAACCCACTTAATACCGAGACTCGCATCTACGCACCGCTCTGGCATATATGACTCACCCTTTCCCTGCGCATCCGTCGAATATCTTCCGTTGCGTCAAACTCGCCTTGCGAATCATCTCCAATGGCATTGCACTCTGCCAGCAATTCCTCAGCTGCAAGCTCGTTCCAGAACGCCGGGAGCTGTCGGGCAAACTGAAGCATTGGGCCGACCACCTCGAGGACTACGGCATTGACGGGGTGATGGATGCTGCTCTTGTTGCCCTGCGGGGGTGGAGCTTAATGAGGCCAAGCTTAACATCTTAGAGCGACGGGGGCAAGCTGATAGAGATCGCTCGCGCCGCAGGGGATGAGGATGCCCTGGTCGATATCCTGTTGAGCGAGGGATGGGTGGAGAAAGTGGTCGACGCGGCCGTTAACACCCATCCCGACTGGGTCATTCAGGTGAACCGGCGCCAGGCAGAGGAGCTGATCAATCGGGTACAGAGCAACTCCTATCAGGCGGCGGTGCGCTGGCTGGAGAAGGTCCGGGCCGCGTAATGAGCCCAGGGGCGGGAGGAACAGTGGCGGCAATACCTCTCTGGTCTGCGGCAGCGCCACTCCCGGAAGCGCAGCCTGCTGGCAATGGTGGACAGTCTCCAATAGGCGTCCCCCGGTCATCTGGTGTAGAGCCGGGCATTCGCGGTAAATTCCGGGCTGGATAAATGGCCCTGGAAGGCCTCAACCTTTATGGTCTCTTCGTCCAGCATCTGGACTAAAAGGGTCGCTTCGGGTAGCTCTTCTACCCCCAGCTCGGGTGGCGTGGTGAGCCAGTAGACCACCTTTCCGCTTTCCACGGTTATGTTTGCCGGGTCAGGGGCGTTCCCGACCACGGCGTATCCCTCGTACGAGACCTCCACCGGTAGGGTCCCACCTATGGCTATCCTGATCTGGGTGGGGTCGTACATATAATACACGAAGGCCAGGTGTTTGTCCCACTCTCCGAGAGGGTCGGCCTCGCTTATCCCCTCCAGGAACCAGTTGCCCACGAGCCTGCCAGGCTGGTCGTAGTCGAACTTACCCCAAACAGGCCCGACCGTCGGCTTCTCCCAGAGCCTCTCCAGAAGTTCGGCCTTCAGGTATTCGTCGCAGTACTCCATAAAGTGGGCTGCATGTGCCGTTCTCCGGTACTTCTCAGGATGGATGAAGTGGGTGACGTCCTTGTCGTACACCCCCCAGTCCAGGCCGGTCTGGGCTTTAGGTCTACCCCCGGCCCAGCCCAGAAGGTCCCCCTCCTTCACGGCGATCTGGACGCTGTTTACGCCTTCTTGAAGTTCTCCTGCCTCTTCTAAGATCTCGGGACTCAGCTCGGAGATATGGTCCAGGTAGCTCATGAAGGTCTTGGTGTGGGCTATGAGGACCTTATAGTCGTCGTATTTACCTGTAAAGCCGCTTTCGGGAGGCCAGTCCTGAAGCCTGTAAAGGATCTCCACGACGATGCCGTCCGCAGGAGCTCTGAGGTCGTATGAAGGTGGGTAGAGGTCAGGGTCAGCAAAGGTGAGCCCACCGTGGTCCGATGGGAATGTGTGCCCTCCTTTGGGGTTGAGGTTCCCGAGGGGCTCTATGTAGCTGAAGTCCTCCCAGTCCATGGGGATGCTGTGAAAGGTTATGGGTCCCTCGCCGAGTTCAGGAAGGTCGTAGAATAGGGTGACCGTCTCTGCCTCAGGTGGGCCGCCTTCCTCTTCTTCCTCAGGTGGACCACCCTCCTCCTCTTCTCCTCCCCCCATCATCTCCGACCAAGGAGCCGTTGAAACGATGAGCACGGTGGCTTCCTCATACCCCTCCACCGCTATGATGGTTGAACCGATTTCCTCTAGCCTGTAGAGTTGGAAGTGGACCGTCAGACCTTCGGCCGGCCGTGTCCCCTCCTGTTCCAGGCTCCATCCGACCATGTTCTCCCTGTACCAGTCGGCTATCTCTGTCGCTCCGGCTTCGACCAGGTACCCCTGAAGGTCGGCCTGCTCGGGGATGCCTATTGAGGCCCTCAGGTCCGCCGGGACATCGTAGCTGGAAGAGCCGGGATAAATGGGGACCTCGGCCTCTTGAGGGGCTTCGACGTGGCTCGGGGAGAACCTCAGGAGCCTGTTGGAGAACTTGAACTCTCCGATCCAGAGGTAGTATCCGTCGAACCATATGGCTCCCGGCCAGAAGAGGCGGTCTCGTGTGGCGAGTGGCCAGTCCTTTTCCCCGTCCAGGCCTTCCCTTCCCAGCACAGCGCTTGGAGGTACGAGGTCGCTCTCCGGAATCCCATCCCATATGAGCACCCTGTTCCAGACGGTATCGGCCACGTAAAGGCGCTTCCCATCTAAGAACGCCCCCTCAGGCAGGTTAAAGCTGGCATCCCCCTCCCCCCTCAGGACCATGGGACTTCCTCCTTCTGGAATATCGTCCACCCTGAACAGGTAGATCACCGGCTCTGCGGTGCCCACGGCGGCCAAATGCTCACCGTCGCTGGAAAGCCTCTTGGCGGATAGCTCTATGGTGTAGTCCGGGCCTACGTCACCTTCTGGGATGCCCTCCCAGACGTAGATCTTGCCCGCATCGGTGTCGGCCAGGTAGAAGTATCGGTCATCTATGGCCACGCCCCTGAGCCATTGGAAGCTCACATCGCCCACGGTCGGTCCTAAAGTGCCCTTGGGCTGTTCTCCTTTGATAAGGGAGTCGACCTCCCATATGCAGATGGTTTTCTCTCCGGCTATGGCGAGGAAGTCTCCGTGGAGGGCTATGTCCCAAGGCTGGAAGCCGAGGTGGTATACGATGTCGGGTTTGGCGCCGCTTTCGTCCGGAAGGTGCGTCCAGACGTAGAGCTTCCGGTCGAAGTCCGAGGCAACGAACAGGTGCTGTCCGTCGGAACATGAGACGGGGTTTGTGAAGAAGTAGTTCTCCTCCAAGGTGTTGGTTTCAACGTCCGGAGCTCCGACCGCGAATGCCGGGACCTGGCCGGCCTCGGGAGGCCAGGTGAACGCAAGTACTCGGTTTCCGTTTGTGTCGGATATGTAGATGATGCCTTCAGCTACTGCTATATCTGCTCCATCCCCACCCCTGACGGCGGTTCCTCCTGAGGGAACGACCATGAGGCTCGGCTCATCCTCGTCGGCCAGCGGTATATGGTCCCAGACGGCAAATCCGTTGTGGGCAAGTCCCAAGAGCTTCCCGAAGGCGAGCTCCAGGCCCCAGACTATGAGTCTATGCTCTACCGGGTCCGTGAAGAACCCATCTGGAGGCTGGTCGTCGTAGGTCGGGAATACCTTCCAGACGAAGACCCCTCCTTGAGCCCCCTCGACCTTCGGGTTATGGTCCCCTACGAGGAGGTGTTCCCCGTCGCATGCCACAACCCTGGGGGTT
>DTYK01000190.1 GCA_012961925.1 Candidatus Latescibacterota bacterium | reverse complement strand
GCCGCTAAGAAGAAAAACACGCCGAAGATCAAAAGCATAGAGAGATCCAGCCCGATGTTCCTCATCGCCTCGGCAAAACTGGCCCTTCGATAGTTGAAGGTAGGAATACCTGTCAGGTCCAACTTCTTCCCTACTTGAGGCAGATTGGCCTCCACATCAGAACCCATCCCCTTCATCCGCATCTCCATATACTGCGCAAACCTCTCCTTAAACGCCGCCAGCGCTCTTTTAAACCTCAAATCATCATTGAAACCTGTCCCGGCCATTTCCTGCATGGCAAAGGCATAGGATGAGGAAGGGGAAAGACGGGAGAGGATACGGGAGATTCTGAAAGTCCTCGTCAGGCGCCTATCAAACTCCTGCTGTAACTTTGCCTTCTTCGCATTGTTCTCCGCCATAACCCTGCGACTCAGCTCCTCAAGCCATTGTTTTGGAGGAGGTTGGTTGTTCTCTTCGATATATTGCCGTATCTCCCAAAAGGCCTTCATATCCGCCTCATTGGTAATTGCCCGCATCTGGTTCTGAAGCGCCGCCACTGATGGCGGTGGCGCAACGGTCGCACCTAAGTGAAATGCCAACCGGGGAATCGCAATGACCAAGACCACCCACGCCACTATGCTCACCAGAAAGGACAAAGGCGGCCTTTTGGTAACCGAAGAGATCAAAAGACCCACTTCCAAAACCACTGCTAAGTATATCGCCGATAAGGCAAATATCATAGCTATTCTCCTCCAATCGTCCGGGCTGAAGGAGTGAAATGAATAGAAGGAGATGATCACACCAATGAGAAGAACAGATATCAGGAGCGGGATCAGCAGGGTGATATAATTCCCTAAGAACTTGCCCAACAGTATGGTGTGTCTGGGTACATTATGAGCTATAAGAAGCTTCAGCGTGCCGGCCTGCTTCTCGCCGGAGAGGGCATCACAGACCAACAGAAACGCCAACAGGCTCAAGACCGCCTGAAAAAGGTAGAGAAAATCCAGAGGACCCGACAGCGAAATGATGGGATTTCTCTCCAGATCACTCCCGCCTACAGGAGTCACATCATACGAGGTTACTCGATAGATGCGGCTTCTGGCCACCTCTATCCCTTTGGCGATGAAACTCAATGGCTCAGGCCTCCGGTCAACCTTTACACCAGAAACTGCAGCCAGAGTGACCAAAGACGGTTCGCTCATCATCGCCTCTTTATGGCCTGCCACGTTGTTGTTGTATTCCTCATAGCCCAACCTCATCTCCTGGAAGACGGTGAATGCCGTAACAACGAATAATCCTATACAAAGAAATGACAAAATGATAAATCTTGAACTCACCACATTGGTTCGGATCTCTTTGCCCGCAATTGCCCAAAGCATCCTGCGCCTCCTTGGTGCTCCAGACTATAAGTAATCGTAGAACTACCGAGACATTAACTTCTGTGCACCTTTGAGCAAATAGTATTGACCAACTTTTTCTGCAAGAGGTTACGCGATACTTAATAAGAGGCTATTGTGGCAGCTCTCCCCAACCTTCAAGCTTCGGGGCTCGGCTCACCTTCTCAACACCAACCTCCCGGTCTTCGATATACCTCATATAGATCTCTTCCAGATCGGTCCCTGCAAACTCAGATCGGCCAATGTTAAGGATTAAACGACCATAAGACATGATCCCCACCCGATCGGCAATCTCCCGTGCACGAAAGATATCGTGCGTGGTCATAAAGACCGTCTTCCCCATTGAACGCAGTTGTGTCAGCAAGGCCAGAAATTCCCGTCCTCCTTTGGGATCCAGCCCTGAGGTGGGTTCATCCAGAACGATCAGCCCTGCATCCTTTAGAATTGCTACCGCAATGCCTAATCTTTGACGCATTCCCTTGGAGAAATCCTTCACCTTCTTCTGAAACGAATCCGCAGGTAACCCCACCTCTTCCAATATCTGATCGTACTGCTTCGAGTTCCTCCTTCCGCCACCGAGTCTGGCGAAGAAGTCGAGGTTTTGTCTGGGCGTCAAATTTCCATACAGCCGCACATCTTCAGAGACAAAAGCGGCATGTTTCCTTGCCTGAAGAGGATTTTTCACCGCATCGATGCCCTTAATCCTTATCGTCCCGCTGGTAGGTTGAATCAGATTGAAGATGAGGTTTACGGTGGTGGTCTTGCCAGCGCCGTTGGCCCCCAACATAACGAATATCTCCCCGGGCCTTACCCTCAGGCTCAGCCGGTCAACAGCAAGGACACCGTCTTCGTAACGCTTCACCAGATCAATTATCTCTAACATCCTCACCCCACCAGTCGTAATTCAAAGACACGACAGCGTTGCTCCGGAACTAAAGGGCTTTTTGACCCTCCCCTCTTGTTACTCGACCAAACGCCTCATGCCCTTTTTGGAGACCACGAAGCATGGAAAAAGTTAGAAAAGCGGGGCGTTTGCTTGTGGCGGCACGACCCGGGTGATCAAACTGACCCAGGTGGGTTGAAGGGAGCACAAATTGTCGCCCCTCTGGGAACAAGCGGACCAAACTGAATACCTTAACCCCTACCCTGATTGCCGTATACCTTCCATTGACCATCTTCCTTCCGCCAGTAGTCTATGGCAGGCAGATCCTCTACCGAACTTATGAGGGTCCCAGAGGAATCCCTGGCCTCCCAGCTCATCGCGACCACCCCGACCGCACGATCGCCCTCCACAGTGATGCTGTTGACAACAATCGATACCTCTATGATGAAGAAATCTTTAAATGCCTGCTCCCACCTGCGCCTCACTGTATGCCAGGTCTCCTGCTGCTTCCCATAGACGTCCAGATAGGCGGAGGAATACAACGACATGAGCAGATCAATGTCCTTGTGCTCAATAGCCTTAGCTAACGTGATATAGGCCCGGCGGATCTGTTTCTCATCCTCAGAGGTCCAACCATAACGGGTTGGCCTGTCAGTTTTAGCACAAGATATCAGGAGCACCGCCACCGTCACGATTGCGAAAAGACCTCTATGTAATTTTCTACAGCCCATCTTTTTCGGACATGTCACGAACAAACCCGCTTTCTCCCAATAGGCGACTTCTCCAACTCTAATAAGGTCTTCATACGTCAGAAGTCAAGGCTCTATAGCCTCCTGAGAGCTATCCGACTGGAAGATTGAGGAGTCTTACCGTTCACTTCAGCCCTGAAAAACCTGTAGGAAAAACTTCGACCTATATACGGAAGACGTTGAATAAATGCCCAGCTCGTTGTTTTTTTTAACGTTCGGACTTCCAGATACAAAATAGAAATTATCTGAATCTATGAAAAAGTCAATATCCTATCAGGCCATTTTGTTGCACTATTGGGCCATTTTTCTATCGTCGCCCTTCTCTGGTGGATATGCCTTCCACGGTGTTTGAACAAGGGAAGCAACCGCTAAGGGATCATGATCCGCAACGAAAAAGGTCCCCAGGCAAGTGTAGAAACATGGGTGGACAAGAGATGCGAAAGAGCGGAGAGGGTAGACCATCAGACAACATGCTAAGATCTCATGTACCTGGTTAGCACAACCTATTGAGGAGAGAAAGGAACGCCGACATCAGCCCGCTGGACTTCAGGAAAAACTCATCCTACGGCCTCCACAAAGAATTATGAGAACGTCGGCCGCGAACGTCACATTGAGACGAAAAGTTCTACTAAGGTTACAAAAACCTCATAGGGCATACCTGCCATCAGTAAATGGGATGCGCTGGATAGACCCGGGCTATAGCAAAGACGTTAGCGGGACGAAGTGGTTCTGCAAATGGTTTCTTAGCCGTTGTTGTGTCGTTTAACCCTTTGTTATTCTGATACTCGGGGTGGTGGCATTCCATCTGCTCCTGATTTTGAACAATGTATATAAAAAGGGCGTTGCAATTAAAAATTCAAAGTGGATAGCAAGGTTGGAATGTAAAGAGTCAATAATCGTTGCTAATAATGAAATGATGAAAGCGGCGGCGCCACACAATATTCCAAAATTTAACCTCCATCTTTTTCCCCGTAGAAGGCCAAAGGCCGTCACTCCGAAAAACAGCAAAATAGATTGCACAATCAGAACGCGAGGATAATATGGGAGGCCTGAAAGGGACAGGCCCATCACGTCCACAGAGCATCTGTCAGGCCGGATTACACCAAATGCAAGGCCCATAGGTAGCGTGAAGACGGAGATGATGAAATACCAACTAAGAAGCGTATCCACTTTGGCAGTAACGATCTTCTATATCTCTCCATTTCCGACAGTTGCATGGCGATGACTCCTTTCTATGATAATGGATAAAAACACAATAGCATCCAACTCCCCTCGAGAAGGTAAACAATAGCTCGCTATGAGTCTTAAGGCTCAGTTTCTTATTTCCAAATCTACAATTTCTGAAATTCTATAATACCAAATACAGAGTCCTTCTGAAAAAGATTCAACATCCAATCAGGTCGTTTTTTCCACTATTGGACCATTTTCCTGTCTCATTACCTCTCTGCGGTAGACGCCCGGACTGATTCCTTCCAGGCGTTTGAACACCCGATGAAAATAGGAAATGCTCTGAAACCCTCCTGTCAGACCAACCTCGGCTATGGACAACCCGTTTTGCTTTAGTTTGCATTTGGCTGCTTCTATCCGCACCCGGTTCACGTACTCCACAGGGCAGAGTCCCATCAACTTCCGAAACATCCTGGAAAAATGGCGTCGGCTCATACATGCTTCTCTGGCTATTTCATTCAAGGAGAGCTTTCTGGCATACTCTCTATGTATGAATTTAACCGCCCTTTGTATCCCAGGATGATATACGCCATAGGGGGCCGGCGGCTTTCGCCATGTTCCCGTGTCCCTCTTTGCCCTACACTCATCGCTGTCCACCAAAAAATTTGCCTGTGTTTCCCTATCCACGTCCGCTATCCCTATGAACCCAGCCAGGCGCTCCCTGAGCAAATCCTCCTCCACATCTCCTACGAGGCAATCACGGATTCCAGCGCGAAAGATCTCCGCCACCAATTCACCTGACGCCTCGGAGGCAACCACCATTAGCGGAATCTGAGGACAGCGGGCTTTCAATTCCTTCACGACCTCTAAAACATCATGACCAAGCCTACGACACCCAAAAAGTACCAAATCAAAATCTCCATGTCTTGCGGTATTCAGGACATCCTTCTTATCTGCAACCGACAGCAGTTTATACGCATCTCCTAACAAGGAAGCAGGGAGGGGTATCTGACGAGTGTCATCCGACACAACCAATACCTTCTGCCTTCTTCGGCCGTACTGCGTCTTCTCCTCGGGAATCAGAAATGTGGGTTCACTGTTAAGACCTGTAAGATTCTCCTGGGGAGGATTCTCGTCCGGGTCAGGTGCGGAAGGCGGCCGGAAAGGCAAAGTCTCATCATCAGGGCGCCATTCGTAGGCATAGACAATGTCGGTCAGCGGCGAACGTAATCTTTTCCGCGAAGGTTTGCAGAGAGTGAGTTTTGCTCCATGTTCCTCCTTTCTCTGATCGGGCCATTGTCCACCGGCAGTGCAAGGTACTTTATCAACCAACTCATAGGCTTGAGAAAATTTAAAATCAGGTTCGCGGCGGTTGTTCTTGCCTGTTTCGTTAGCACCCAACAAGACAAATATCTCAGTCATGGCGACCCTCTGGCACAACATATCAACGGTCAGGGCGCCATCCTCGTGACGTTTTATGAGATTGATTATCTCAGGCATGATCACCTCCTTCAGTAAACAATTGGCATTGTCTATGAGCACCCATTTTCTGAAGAAGCAACAGGCTGGTACCACCGGTTCACAATTGAGAGCATGTTCATCTAAATCCTAAAATAGG
>DTYK01000189.1 GCA_012961925.1 Candidatus Latescibacterota bacterium | reverse complement strand
CCTTCGGTCTATCCTTGACGCCTTCCTTTTGTAGTCATCGGACACCTCTTTTCCGTTGCCATCACTCTTAGAAGGGTCTCCGCTTTTTTAAACCACATGAGTTTCTTACCAAGCGTTCTTCGGATACGACGCCGTAAAATAGGACATTTATGAGTTCATCGAGATACAGTTCAATCTGTTCCGTACTCTCCCGAACCAGCCAGTTTAGCTCAAAGCCCCTCAAGGCATGGCCAATAGACCACCTTGCCATTAGAAGGGATGAGTGATATAGAATACGCCCTTTTTTAATCCATCGTGCAGGATGGAATGAATGTTTTCCACTTCCCGTTCAAAAAGTTCGTTGCGAATGTCTTCTCCGCTGGACACAAGGTTTTCTATCCCAACCCGATCAGGGTTCAGAATATTTATAGACAACGCATATACCGGATCTTGGCCCTGGAAAGGCAACCAGCTTATTTGCAGGGAGGACTTCTTGACCACTGAAGACGATATCTTGTCGACTATCTCATCGGCTTCTCTTCGAAGAACTTCCAGGTAAACTCGATCTTTGCTCCCCAGATAGTTGTATATGGTCGCCTTGGAGACCCTAGCGACCCTGGCCATTTCATCCATACTTGTCTTGCGGAGGCCATATCGTGCGAACATCTTCTTAGCGGCATGCAGGATGGCCTCTAATTTTTCCTTTTTCGTGACAGGCCTCTATTTGATATTTAAACTAATATCGATTTTTAGTATAAAATCAACAAGAGGAATGTAGATGTCAAGTGCGATATATTTGGCACTTAGCGATCAATATTTTCGTAATTGATCACAGGGCAAAACTTTTCTTTACACTCCGAGGTTTCCAGCCTTTTTTTCCAGTGATCAATTACACATTTTCACTAAAAAGGGATTTTTTAATTGAGAATACTACGTCATGTATTACAGTATGACGTCATGTTCAATCTGATCGTTCCCCTGGTTCGGGTCGGAAACAGCACTGAAAGGAGGGAAGGATGGGCAACCAAGAGCTTCCTCGCCGGGAGAGAGAAAGGCTCAGGCATCGTCAGGAGATACTTGACGCCGCTCTGGCGCTTTTCTCCGAGAAGGGCTTTCACAATGTTTCCATGCATGAGATTGCGCGGAAGGCAGAGTTTGCCGTTGGAACTGTGTACAAGTTTTTTGAAAACAAGGAAGATCTGTACAAGGCCCTTGTTTTGGAGCAGGCCGAGAAGTTTCACCGTGCCCTCACGGAGGCAATCGAAGGGTCGGTGGACGAGATCGAAAAGATCCGGAACTACGTCAGGGTCAAGGGGGAGGTTTTTGCTGCCAACGTTTCTATGATACGTCTCTATTTTGCGGAGACCCGCGGGGCAAGCTTCAACATCAAGGCCGGGCTTGATTCACATATCCGCAAGCGCTATGAAAAATTCTTACGCAGGCTTGCGTCGGTCTTTGAGAGCGGGATCAGAAAGAGACGGTTCAAAAGGATCGCCGACCCGTACCATTTAGCCGTTGCCATTGACAGTCTGGTCAATGCCTTTCTTTTTCTCTGGCTTGAAGCGCCTGATCGTCATCCGTATCCAGACGACCCGGACGTCATCCTGAATATCCTCTTCAAAGGTCTGGTTGACACATGACCATCCGTGGGACTCTGGGAGCTCAATCCGTTCGTCATCATCGATACTCGGAGGATCTGTGGTGCAACTAAATAGAAGTGTTTATGAACCCGTTAAATGGAGCGTTGTTTTAGTGGCCCTGTTAGGCGGCTTTTTGCTGATAGGTTGCGACCGCCGCCAGCAATCCCCGCCCCCAACCCCTGTTGCGGAAGTGGCTGTGGTGACGGTCCAACCCGAGAAGCTCATTCTGACCACAGAACTGCCAGGCCGCACGTCTGCCTTCCGTGTGGCGGAGATGCGGAACTTGACAATGCAAAGGCCGCCCTGGCCAGGGGTGAGGCCAACCTGCCTGCCGTCAGGTTGAGGGCCGACCGCTACAGGGAATTGCTCGCAGACAAAGGGATGACCAGCAGGACTACGACGACGCCGCTGCCGCCCTGAAACAGGCCCAGGCCGAGATTGAATATTGGAAAACGAGGGTGGAGACAACCCGTGTCAATCTGGGATATTGCCGTGTCACCGCGCCCATCTCCGGCCTTATCGGTAGATCCAACGTGACAGAGGGTGCCATCGTGACGGCGTATCAGCCTACGCCCCTTGCAACCATTCAACAACTGGATCCCGTTTACGTAGATGTGCCTCAATCTACCACAGAACTTTTGAGGCGGAAGCGCCGGTTAGAAGAAGGGCGTATCCATTGTGATGCGGAAACCGCCTGAAGGTGAAGCTCACTCTGGAAGACGGCACCCAATACCCGCTGGAAGGTACACTCCAGTTCCGTGACGTATCTGTCGATCCGACCACTGCCTCTGCAATCCTGCGAATGGTGTTTCGAAATCCAAGATGTCTCCTCCTTCCGAAGATCTTCGTTAGAGCAATTATTACAGAGGGAATCAAAGAAGATGCGATCCTTGTGCCTCAGCAAGGCGTAAACCGCACGCCGAAGGGTCTGCCCTATCTGCTACTTGTAAACAAGGAGGGAAAGGTAGAGAGGCGAATGCTGGAAGTGGACTGGGCCATTGGTGATAAGTGGCTGGTCACCTTCGGTCTAAGCCCGGGCGATCGCGTGATCGGTGAAGGGCTTCAGTTCGTGCGACCCGGGATGCCGGTAAAGGCCGTTGCGTTTAATTCCGAGAAAAGGCGTGGCCGGGCCTCAAACCGCGCCACAGAAGCGGCAGGTAGGAGGTGCCTGATGCTGTCAAGATTCTTTCGGGATCGTCCGGTTTTCGCCTGGGTTATCGCCATTGCGATAATGAGCACTGGGGCGCTGGCCATTCGTTTTCTGCCTGTGTCGCGGTATCCTGACCTCGCCCCGCCTACCATAATGGTCAGGCCTATTATCCCGGGGCGTCGGCGGAGACGGAGGAGAACGCCGTTACGCAGGTCATTGAAAACAAGATGACCGGGCTTGAAGTATGATCTACCTCTCTTCTACCACCGATTCGTCCGGTACCTCCCGTATTGAGCTGACCTTCGGACCGAAGAGTGCCGTAAGCAACAGCCCGATTCCGACAGTTCTCCCTTACTATCTGCGCGGCCACGGTGCGCTCTGTGGTGGTCGCCCTTATCCTTACGCCAGTGCTCTGTGCTTCAATCCTCAAGCCTGTACCGAAGGGATACGAGCTGCTGAAGGCTCCTCCGGGCCCCTCCGACCTTTCCTGCTGTGGTTCGAGCGCGTCTTTTTCCGGTTCCGTGACATGATTGTGCCAGTTGTTGGGCACTCCCTTGGCCGCTTACTCCGTTACATCATCGTGTATATCCTGATAGTGGCCGGGCTGGCATTCATTTTTCTCCGAATGCCAACCAGTTACCTTCCTAATGAAGATCAGGGTGTCCTCCTGCTAGAGGTGATCCACCCGTCGGGTTCCACTCTTGAGAAGACCGAAGATATTCTGGACCAAGTAAGCGACTATTTTCTCACCAATGAGAAGGAAGGTGTTGAGTCTTTTGGCTGGGCAGCGGGGGTATCCCTGGCTGGCATGGGCCAGAACATGGGCATAGGGTTTGTAAAACTGAAGGACTGAAAGTTTTGCGACAGACGGGAGGAGAGGGTGTGGGCTGTACAGGAAAGGGCGATGAGGCGATTTTCCCAGATCAATACAAGCAATGGTCTTCGCCTTTCCGCCACCACCTATCGTGGAACTTGGAAACGCCACGGGATTCGAGTTCGAGCTGCTCGACTTCGCTGGCCAGGGGCATCATGCATTGATGGTCGCCGGAACCAGCTTTTGGGCATGGCCATGCAGGATCCACGATTTATAAGGGTTCGGCCGAATGGCATGGATGAAGTACCTCAATACAAGGTTGATATCGACTGGGAGAAGGCAGGCGCAATGGGTGTTCCTATCTCTTCAATCTACAATGTGATCTCGGCCGCCTTCGGGAGTGCGTATGTCAACGACTTTGTGATGTCCGGGCGGGTGAAAAGGGTCTACGTGCAACTGGATGCCCCCTACCGCATGTTGCCGAATGACCTGAAAAAACTCTATGTCCGCAACAGGAAGGGCAAGATGGTCCCATTTTCCTCTTTTGCATCCGGATGGTGGACCTATGGCAGCGCCAAGCTCGAGCGTTATAACACCTTTTCCTCGATAAACGTCTGGGGTGAACCGGCACCGGACCACACGAGCGGCGAGGTCATGGCTGCCATGGAAGAACTGACGTCAAAATTACCCAAGGGGTTTGCGTTTGCCTGGACCGGGGTTTCCTACCAGCAGAAAATGGCCACCTCCCAGCCGCCCCTACTGTATGCGTTTGCAGTCTTCCTCACGTTCCTTTACCTTGCCGCCCTCTATGAGAGCTGGTCGGTGCCGTTCTCCATCCTGCTTATATTGCCGCTGGGAGCCGTTGGCGCGCTTCTGGCCTCAAATTTGAGAGGGTTTCCCAACGATGTTTACTTGCTAGATAGGCATGCTTAACACACTGGGTCTTACTACGAAGAATGCGATCTTGATCGTCCAATTTGCCAAGGATGCCCTCAAGCGTGGCATGAGTCTGAAGGATGCCGCGCTTGAGGGTGCCAGGCTTAGGTTCCGGCCTATTGTGATGACGTCGCTGACCACCGGTCTGGCTGTCCTTCCGCTTGCGATTTCGACGGGGCCTGGATCAGGCGCAATGAACGCCATCGGCACATCTCTGATTGGCGGCATGATCACCGGTATACTTCTCGTGGTTCTCTTTTCGCCTCTGTTTTATGTGCTGATCCAAAAGATCCTTGGTAAAGACAAGGATCCCAAAGAGATTCGGGCCACGGAAGCAAAGTTATCTGAGCGTGAATGAAATGTATAAGAATACTCTTCCTATAGTTATTACAATTGTCATATTTTTTGGGGGGTGCAACATGGCCCCTAAATACACACAGCCCAAGGTGCCTGTCCCGGACAAATGGCCGGCGGGGGAAGCATACAAAGAGGCCAAAGTGCCCACAGGCAGACCCACCGCCGCGGAGCTCAGGTGGGAGCAATTTTTCATAGGTAATCGACTTCAAAAGGTTATCAAGATTGCCCTTAAAAACAACCGGGACCTAAGGCTTGCCGCCTTGAGCGTGGAAAAGGCACGGGCGCTTTATGGGGTTCAGCGGGCCGAGTTGTTTCCATCGGTCAATGCGGTGGACAGTGGTAGCAAGCGACGGAGTGCTCCTGACCTTACGTGGCCGGGTCAGCCCACGACAACCAAGCAATTCAGTGTCGATCTGGGTATCGCTGCGTGGGAGATCGACTTTTTTGGCCGCATCCGTAGCCTCAAGGAACAGGAATTGGAAGAATACCTTGCCACAGAAGAGGCCCGGCGAAGCGCACAGATCTCGCTGGTTTCCGAGGTGGATAGGACCTATCTCACTCTGGCAGCGGATCGAGAAAACCTCAAGCTGGCCCGCTCGACCCTGGAAACCCAGGAGCGGATCTACAATCTGATACGGAGGCAATACGAAACAGGACTCGCAAATGAATTCGATTTGCACCAGGCACGGGCGCAGGTCGATACGGGCAGAAGAGAGGTTGCGCGGTACAGGCAACTGGTGGCGCAGGATCGAAACGCATTGAATCTCCTGGCCGGCTCGCTCGTACCGGAAGATCTTTTGCCCTCTGAGCTTGAAGAGGTGAAGCCGCCCAGGGATATCTCTCCGGGGCTGTCTTCGGAGGTGCTCCTGCGGCGACCGGATATTATGGCGGTAGAACACCAGCTTAAAGCGGCGTACGCATTCATAGGCGCAGCGCGGGCTGCCTTCTTCCCGCGGATCACCCTGACAAGCGCTGTGGGAACTGCAAGCGATGAGCTTTCAGGCCTTTTCGATTCCGGCAATGGGACATGGAGCTTTGCCCCCCACGTACTTATGCCGATCTTTGATGCCCGCACCTGGGCGGCCTACAGGGTCAGCAAGGCAGAGAGGAAGATCGCTCTGGCACAATACGAAAGGGCAATCCAGACGGCCTTCAGGGAGGTGGCAGATACCCTGGCAGTCCGCGGTACGGTGGACGAACGCCTCTCTGCGCAACAATCCCTGGTCAAAACGTTGGGCCAAACCTACCGCCTTTCCACGAAACGGTATAAAAATGGGATAGACAGCTACCTGAGCGTCCTCGATGGGCAACGCTCCCTCTTTGCCGCACTACACGGGCTTACGTCCCTTCGTTTGGCAAAGCTCGCCAACCGGATGAGGCTTTATGCGGTATTGGGTGGGGGGAGTGAATAACTCATGACGGACGGCCATCCACCGTCTGGACAGAGGTGGATGAATGGGCACGAGATTGAGCATCCTTAATGATGCGTGTCGTTTTTGGATGAAATCTTTGAACGGAGCAGCTTATCTGGTTGGATTTTTTATCCTCCTTCACGGGAGCACCGGCTATTACAACAGCTTGATCGAAGACCGAGAGATACGATCAGGCCCTATTGCCATTGTAAATCAGTCCCCCATTCAGCTCCTTTTCTTGCAACCCATCTCCGACCGTGCCAGGGTGCTTCCCAGAGGGAGAAAGGCCATGAGCCTTAATACTGCCATCACAAATACGATTCTTTCTGAAAGCTCCAGTAGATACTCGGGTACTGTCGACATAGAAATGATACAAACCGGATTTGATTTCAGGATTGGAATTCATCCCCGGCTTGAATTGGGTATCTCTCTTCCCCTTGTTTATAGCTGTTCGGGTATTATGGATCATGCGATTTTAGACGTTGAGGAATTTTTTTCCAATCCGATGGAGATCAGGGAGAATGAAGAGTCGAACAGACAGATATGAATACCATGTAGAGAAGGACAAGAAGCCCTTGATCGGGGGCGAAAAGAGGAGTTCAGGGGGGTAGGGGATCTTGTATTCAGGATAAAGGGGAAATATATATGGGAAGAATATAATTATCTACCGTGTCTGAGCCTACGGTTGGAGCTTAAAGTACCTTACCGGGGAGGAAGATCGCGCCCTGAGAAGTGGGGAGCCTGATAGTGGCTTCGGGATACTGCTTCAAAAGGAGATCAACGGATTAACTGACTATTTAAACAAGACGGCGTCTTTCCAGGAGATGCCTGTGACACAGAGAGTGTAACCGTTAAAGAGTTTTAGGTTATCATGCTAGGTGCGGAATACAGATTTACTCCGGGCTCAAGGTTCAGGTCGCAGACATCCTCCCGGCTGTTTATATTGGCGGAGACCGCAGCCAGGTGCGAACCTCTACGTAGTTCAGGGCCACCTCTGCCATTAGGCTCACCAGTACGTCTCTTAATCCCTTGTATGCGGCCTCAACCTCGGTCTGAGCTACCTAAATGGAACGGCGTTTGCCGCGAATATGTCCGACTCCAAGCAGGCGTCAAAACCAGCCGTATAAAGCCTGCTTCTCCTCGCGGGCCCTGTGTTCCCGCTGGTTGTCTGTCTCGCGGCAGATCCGGTTGCGTCCAGAATGGGGAGAGTTTCTCCCTTTTCCACCCCACGCAGCGCTCTCGCTTCCCTCACCCGGACCGGAGCGTCTTTGAGATGCGAGTTCCCTGCCACGGCTCCCTCTTCAAGCCTCGCGAGTATCGGGGCGCCCAAAGTAGTCCACCACTTGGCCAGGCTTGGCGGATCAGGCGGAGGAGTATTTAGACCAGCCTCCAACTGGGCCTGCCATGTGGCGGGGGCATGGGGCTTCAGGTTCTTGTAGTTTGGTCGAGCGGCCCCACATCGAGCTAGTGCGATGAGAACAAGCAAGGCCGCCAACATGTCTAGGCCGATACAGGTTTCTGGCCGTATCAGTCCGTATCTATGTCTCTTGAAAGTGTCCAGTTTCCTCCTCTATTCAACTGAGTCAAGACATCTCCATCGGTTCTGGATCTTTGTTTTGCACCCGAAACGCCATTTTTCTACCGTTTCTCGGAGCGACTGGGGGTCCTGATTTGCGTGTAACTGAGCATTCCGCCTGCTCCCGTTTTCGTTTATCGGTTACAGAT
>DTYK01000188.1 GCA_012961925.1 Candidatus Latescibacterota bacterium | reverse complement strand
TGACAGAGCGGTATCGTCAGATACAGGAAAATCCGGACAGGGTCTTTATTCGGAAGTGCTTATCGGCGGATCAGCGCAGCGACATAAGAGGAAGAGCCTGGGGATGGGTGGCCTTCTACCCGGATCGCATCGTCGTAGCCGATTTCGTCTTATCCTTCGCCCCTCGCAGCGTGGGACCGGACTACGACATGGCAGCCTGGCTATTAGATGGCCCCTACCGATATGCGTATGGACCACACGGGAAATTCATCGAGCGGATGCCGTCTTCGGGACGCCCCGACGATCCCAATTATTATCTCAACTTAGGAGATCAACCCGCCCTGCCGATCCTGGTCCAGGTGCCGCTGAAATTGGGTGCCACCCGTTGCTTGTGGACCGCCTTGGCTTTTGACGTTTTGAACCTGTCGCGCCCGGAGGACCCCACCGTTGCCTTCGGCTGGATTACGGATGATCGGCTTACGCTCAGCATTGACCTGCGCAAGATGCCTCTCACCCCCGGCGTGTTGTACGGGTGGGGCATAGTGCTGTGGTTTGACCTTCCCGATCCGGATGGTTGCCCAGAAAGGGCCCTCGCACATCGAAAATCCTGGTTGCAACCTATGAAGTTGGACTTTTCCAGTGGCACTCCGGTCGCTTATGACCGGCATGATGACCATCCCGCGGCCGCCCTTTTTCTCAAGGAGGGTTTTCATCAAGGTTACGGAGCTTACTTTATGAAACCCGACCCGCAGGGATGCATCGAAGCCCATCTGGACCCGGGCGAAAATCTCTACGAACAGCCTTTGTTCTGGATCGAGGGCATCGACGTGCCTCAAGTTCCCGAGGTGATCTGGAACGGAAGACCCCCTTTTTTCCGATGAGGAGTTCTCCTATCAACCGCTGCGGAAAGGGGGATGTGTGATTCGACTTGCTTTCGTCATCGACCGGCCAAGCGAGTGCCGGATTGCATTTCCCTGAAGAAAAGTGAACAACCTCCTGCAGGTTGTCAACCTGCGGTGAGTTTAAAGAAAAGACCTCATGAATACCCGAGAGCGATTTATCAAAACACTGTTGGCTGACCGTCCCGATCGGCCATATTTCCACCCTGCCTTTGGTCTTATGCTTGGAGTGATAGATCGCTGGCATAAAGAAGGAGTTTCCTTATGGTCCAGGTAAAGATCCATACCAAAAGTGAGCTCGACGACGCTCTGTTGACCGCCGGCATCCCCTTTGGGAAAGGGGAACTGCAGAGAGGCGGCGGATTGAGGCTCACCTTCCAACGTAGGGATCTTCCCCTATGGTGGGAGGAGAGGGCTTACTGGCCCGGGGGGAGCGTAAAGTGGGTCTTCCTTCATACGAGGGTGCCTGTCGGAAGGAATGAATTGATTCTCAGGACAACCGGCACTAAAGCCAGTAATAGCCAGGTTTCGGATGAAGCAGAATTTGTGAACGGTAAGTTGCGATTAGGAGATGTAATCTTGGAGATTTTCGAAGAAGGCTGGTCTTTCAACATCCCCAGTGGCTCATGGAAGCTTGTAAAAGACATCACTGTTTCTGAGCCTGAATTAGATCTGAGGCGTACCCCCTGGAAGGTCGAACTGGTAGAGCCCAGCCCAATCGCCCCTCTGATAAGGCTGAGGCCGGAGCGGACCGATGGGTTTGTTATCGACCAGCTTCTAAGGCTCGACCCTGTGGGAGGGCGCCTCATCTGGCAGCGGAGGATGACCTGGAACAGGCCGGGGAGGTACCACCTGGTGTCAGCCAGGGCGGGCCTGGTCCCAGGTCGAACTCCCAAGAAGGGGGGTTCCATACTTATACCTGAGCCAGGAAAGGTAAGATACGATGAGGGGCCGGAGGTCGAGGGACATCCCGAAGGGAGGTGGGACGGGGAAGGGCATTCCCTCTGGGTGGAAAAGGCCTGGCAGCGGAGTCCGTTTGAGATAGCGTGGGGTAAGAACGGCATAGAGCTATGCTTCTATCCGGAGAAGGTGAAACCGTTACCTATAGTAGGTGGAACCAGTTACAGGCATACGGTCCACCTGACCTGTGGGGATAATGCGTCGGATGTCGCTGGACACCAGGTGGAGTTCATACTGGACCCCGTCCACGTCTGCAGGAGCGGGGCTGTGGGATTGCTCACTCCGTCACAGGAAGGTACTGAAGCCGGACCGGATCTTCCGGGATTTGAAAGGGCCTTTAAAGCAGCACTCGAATCGGGGAGGTTATCACAATTGTCTACAGCCGAAAGGGAAAATGGTCCCCCGGTTCCTTTAGATGAGGAAAGTAAGCAGGACCGTGAGTATTTCGAACTCCAGCACTATGGCGACTGGCCTATGCCCTGGGGAGCATACGGCGGAAAAAGAAGGATGTATGCGGACAACGAGTACGACGTGGCCTATGCCTATTTTCAGGGATATGCCAGATACGGTGAGTGGCGCTTCATGGAGATAGCTAAACACTCGGCGATCCATATGACAGATGTAGATTGGATATCCATCACCGGAGACATGCGTTTCCACGACTACTATGAGAAGGCAGAGAACCACAGCCACGCTAGAAGCGACTCCGGAGAGTTGGGGCATTACTGGACGGATGGCTACTGGATGCTATATTTTTTCTACGGCGATGTCTGGG
>DTYK01000187.1 GCA_012961925.1 Candidatus Latescibacterota bacterium | reverse complement strand
GGTGGCGGACGTTTTCGCTGAAGCCTTTTACGAAAAGGCCTGGAAGAAAAAGAAGCAAAAGAAAGGACAGCCCGAAGCCTTCGCCAAGACCGTCTTCGGCTCAGGCTTAAAGGCAGTTCATCCTATACTACGGCAAACGGTTAATAAATACCTGACTACTCCGTCTCTACACTTTTCAAGAATCGTTCCACGACACATCTGGTCTGATCCAATGCCTCATCCAGCTTTCCAGGATCCTTGCCTCCGGCCTGGGCCATATGGGGCCTTCCACCTCCCCCTCCTCCGACAATTTTAGCCAGCTCCCTGGCAATATCCCCTGCTTTAAGGCCTTTCCCGATCAGATCGTCCGTCACCACAACCAGAAGGGATACCTTTTGCCCAAGTATGGTACCGAGCACGCCAACTCCGCTCTTAAGGCTCTCCCTTAAAAGATCCGCAAGTCTACGGAACCCCTCCATATCCTCCACTTCAACCCTAACAGGGACGACCTTAAAGTCCCCAACCGTTATCCCTCTTTCTCTGACAAGTGTGGCGACCTCTGATCTCACAGGACCTGAGCGTACCCTTTGCAGCTCCTTTTCCAGGGCTCTGGTCCTGGCCATGAGTTTCTCCAATCTGGGCACAAGCTCTCCCTGGGGGACATTTAGGATATCGCTCAACTGTGTCAGCGTTCGAAGCTCCTGCCTTGTCTTCAGCCCCGCCGCTTCTCCAGTAAGGGCCTCGATCCTCCTCACCCCGGCGGCTATTCCGGTCTCAGATGTGAGCAGGAATTGACCGATCTCTCCGGTTGACCCAACATGCGTCCCCCCGCAGACCTCCAGGCTGTAGTCCCCTATCTTAACCAGACGCACAACCTCGCCGTATTTCTCACCGAAGAAAGCAAGCGCCCCCATGGACCTGGCTTCATCAATGGGTTTTTCAAAGGTTAAAACCGGGAGGTTCTCCCTCACCTTCTCATTAACCAGCTCCTCGACCCTGTCCAGCTCCCTGTGACTGACGGGCGAAAAATGTGTGAAATCAAACCTTAATCTATCAGGGGCAACCAATGATCCCGACTGTCTGACGTGGTCACCGAGGACCTGGCGCAGGGCAGCTTGCAGAAGGTGTGTGGCAGTGTGGTTTCGTGCTGCTGAAAGCCTGCGCCGGACATCTATCCGGGCCGTCAGCCTCCCTTGCCCTTTGAGCAACCTCTCGCTCAGGTCCTCGAGGCTGCCCTCCGCAGGCTTACAATGGTGGATGATAGCATCATTGGATCTGTCCGTCCTGATAACTTCAATCTCAACCTCATCGCTCCAGAGCCTGCCGATATCGCCGACCTGCCCTCCGGACTCACCATAAAATGGGGTTTGATCGAGGATCAATTCGATCTCGTCACCGGCGATACTCATCTTTCTGACAACGACCGGCGCTTCATAGAACTCATATCCGATAAATCTCGAGTGGTCCCCCTGGGAAAGGACCATCCAGTCATGCTCCTTCACCTCAAACATAGAGGTGCGTTTAGCCCTTTCCTTCTGGACTTTCATCTCAGATTCAAACCCCACCACGTCAACGGTCATACCAATCTCCTCGGCCATGTCAACTGTGAGGTCAAGGGGGAAACCATAGGTGTCATAGAGCCTGAAGGCCTCCCGGCCGGGTATAACCCGTTCGCCAGATCTCCTGACCTGGTCTGCGATCTTTTCAAATATCTCCAGACCCTGCCCGAGAGTCTCCCCAAAGCGCTCCTCTTCGTTCTTGATCACGAGGGCTATATACTCTCTCTTCTGCTTCACCTCGGGGTAAGCATCTTCCATCACATCTACTACCGAACCCACGAGTTTGAAGATAAACGGCTCCTCTATCCCGAGGGTCCTTCCATGTCGGGACGCCCTTCGCAAGATACGGCGCAGGACATATCCCCTACCTTCGTTGGAGGGGATCGCACCATCGTTAAGGGCGAAGGTCAACGCCCTGACATGGTCGGCGATGACCCTGAAGGGCATTCCTGTTTCGTCCGGCGTATAAGGCTTCTCCACGATCTCCTGGATCTCTAAGATGATAGGATACAGCAAGTCCGTCTCATAATTGGATCTGGCCCCCTGCATCACAGCAGCGATGCGTTCCAGTCCCATACCTGTGTCAACGCTCGGGTGCTGAAGGGGCGTCATCTTACCGTCGCTGTCCCTCTCAAACTGCACAAAGACAAGGTTCCACAGTTCCAGGTATCGGTCACAGTCGCATCTTCCTATGGCACAATCCGGGCCGCACCTCATCTCCTCACCCTGATCAAAGAGGATCTCCGAGCACGGCCCACAAGGCCCTGTATCCCCCATACTCCAGAAATTCTCCTCGTCCCCTGCCTCTATATCACCAAGCCTAACCATCTTCTGTCGGGGGAAGCCAATCCTATCCGTCCATATATTGTACGCCTGCTCATCATCCTTATACACCGAGACCCACAATCTCTCTTTGGAACACACTCTTTGATCTTGGTGCAGCCTTCATACTTATTTGGTTGTTAATATGCTTCTTTCTAAGATTGTGCAGATGGGGTTGATTAAAGAGGATATAACCAAGGC
Organism: Candidatus Latescibacterota bacterium; assembly: GCA_012961925.1. Lineage (GTDB taxonomy): Bacteria > Latescibacterota > MVCY01 > MVCY01 > DTYK01 > DTYK01. The sequence goes on along the minus strand of DTYK01000187.1, from coordinate 53 downwards.
AGGACAGGATATTTGTGATAGGCTTTTTGACACCCTTGCCGGCTGTATAACCT
>DTYK01000186.1 GCA_012961925.1 Candidatus Latescibacterota bacterium | reverse complement strand
CCCGGTTCAGAGAGGACTTTGTCTCCGGAAGGCCCGTAGAGCAAATGTAAAGCCTGCCCCTGCGATGATCAATAATCAGCACAAGATCATAAAAGGCAAGAAAACAGTCAGGGAGATTCAAGTCGTCCACCGCTCGATCGGGCAACTCTTCGACAAAATGGCACAGGTCATAGCTAAGATAGCCAACTGCTCCACCAAGGAACGGAGAGACAATATGGTTACCCACAATGCTATATCGGTCCAGGAGCTCTCTAATCATAGAGAAAGGATCACCCACCAGATTCCATGAACTTGACCCCTCCGTGATTTCGACCCTCCGCCCCTTAGTTTTCAAGACCAGAAAGGGGTTACTTCCTACAAAGGAGAGGCCACCAAGGCTATGATGGTCTATACCGCTGTCCAGCAAAAAGGGGTATGGATCTTGCTTGAAGATCTCAAACAGTTCAACGGCCGTAAAACGCATGGGGAAATCTTCAAGCAGAGGCATTACTCTGTATGAGCCTCCCCTCTCCATAAGTTTCTCCTTTATGTGGCCTCTCCAATTTGTACGTTTTTCGATGTATCGCACTGGAAAGACGTCCGAGCGGTTAATCCACGACGCATCTCCCCATATACCTCTGCCTTCTAAGTTTTCTTTCTATCAAAGGCAGATAAACTGGGAGAGGTGTTTATAACCTAATATGAGCCCTTCCCGTCTGCGCTTGCCTTCGAACACAGGGTCTTCATGTTCAATAGATAACGCTCCGTCATATCCGACATCGAGCAGTGCCGATATGAACATCTGCCAGTCGATATCACCCCAGCCGGGTATCCTGAACCGCCACCATCCCTGGCCCAGTATACCCACTCTGGCGAGCGTATCCTCAAGTATTTCCGTGTCCTTGGCATGGATGTGGTATATCCTCTTGCCGTATTCCCTGACCGCCATAAGGTGATCTATCCCAAGCCAGAAAAGGTGCGACGGATCGAATTCCAGCCCTATTGTATCTGAAGGGATGGCATCGAACATGGCATCCCAGTCCGCTGGCCTAGAGCCTCCGCCGCCATGACAGTTCTCAAAGGCGATCCTGACTCCCTTAGCCTCGGCCTTCTCCACTATCGGCGACCATATCTCCTTAAAGAGGGAGATACATTCCTCCACATGCGTCCCCGTTCCTCTGCCCGGGAATGTAGTGAAGACCTCAACGCCTAGCATCTCACAGACATCAATGGCCTTTAAAAGGTAGTCGGTAATTTCCCTTCTTTTGTTCTCGACCGGATCTAACGGATTGGTATAATGTCCTATGGCGGAAATCGTTATCCCGTTCCTCTTCATAACCTTTCTAATCCCGTCTGCTTCCTCAGGGGTTAGCTTTGTGGCGTCCAGCGCAGACCCGGGCCCGGCCGAAAGCGAGAGGCTTGTAAATCCAACCTCGGAAGCAAAGCAGACCTCATCCTCTGAATAATTGGTCAAGTAACCCAATTTCATCATTATGCCTCCTGTAGTTTAGGAAATTCAATCAGTTATGAAGAAATAGACCTAATCTTCTTTTTAAATTTGATCGTTCATGTTGCCATTTTACCCCCCTTTGTTTCTGCAAAGATCATAAGTGCCTGAAGGCGCTGTCAAGAACAGCGCCTCCTCCGCAAAACATCTTTACGGGCTCAATCCTGGCCTATGACTTCTATCCCATCGATGTCTTAGACTTCAAACCTGTCCACGACCACCCCTGCCTCGTTAAGCATCTGCAGGGATAATTCATCAGGATAACCTTCAAGGACTACTACCCTCGTTATCCGCGCGTTGATGATGAGTTTGGAACAGAGTATGCATGGGTGAGTGGTGGAGTAAAGGGTTGCACCCTTGATACTGACGCCTGATGTTGCAGCCTGAACAATTGCGTTCTCCTCGGCGTGAACCCCTCGACAGAGTTCATGACGCTGACCTGGAGGGATACCGAGTCTCTCCCTTATGCAGCCCACCTCTTCACAATGCCTTATCCCCGTGGGTGCCCCGTTGTAGCCGGTTGCTAATATCTTCTTATCTTTGACGATGAGCGCCCCCACGTGGCGCCTCAAACAGGTTGAACGCCCAGCTACAAGTCTTGCAATCTGCATAAAATACTCATCCCATGAGGGCCTAGTAGACGGGGAACCTGTTGCACAGCTCATACACCTGCTTCCTCACCTCTGTTAAGACGGTCCTATCTTTTATGTTGGAAAGCACATTCTTTATCAGTCCTGCGATAGTTCGCATCTCTTCCTCTCCCATCCCTCTGGTTGTCAAGGCAGGGGTGCCTAACCTTATCCCGCTGGTCTCCTTTGGCCCCCGCGAATCAAAGGGAACACTGTTTCTGTTTACGGTTATGCCTGCGACATCAAGTGCCTCCTCCGCCTCCCTACCAGAGATACCACTCGTGGAGAGATCAACTAAGATGAGGTGAGTATCTGTACCCCCTGAGACAAGCTCGAAGCCGAGTTTAAGCAGTTCGTCGGCAAGGGCTTGGGCATTGGTAATGATGCGGGCGGAGTACCGTTTAAATTCCGGCCTGAGGGCCTCGCCTAAAGCAGCAGCTTTTGCAGCAATTATGTGCATCAAGGGCCCACCTTGGATGCCCGGGAAGATATTTCTGTCGATCCGCTCGCCCAATTCCTTGCGACATAGTATCATTCCGCCCCTTGGCCCCCTAAGTGTCTTATGCGTGGTCGTGGTGACCACATCGGCATAGGGCACAGGGCTGGGGTGATGTCCGGTCGCAACAAGCCCTGCGATATGAGCCATATCCACCATCAGATAGGCACCGACCTCATCGGCGATCTCACGGAACCTTGCAAAATCGATGACCCTCGGGTAGGCACTTGCCCCCGCTACGATAAGCTTTGGCTTATGGTCCAGAGCAAGTCTTCGCACCTTATCATAATCGATCAATTGAGTCTTTCTATCCAAACCATAGGAGATAACCTTGAAGAATCTCCCTGAGAAATTGATGGGCAGTCCATGAGTAAGATGCCCGCCTGAAGATAAATCCATGGCCAGCATGGTCTCGCCGACGTCAAGCAGTGCAAAGTAGACAGCCATGTTGGCTTGCGAACCGGAATGGGGCTGAACGTTTGAGTGCTCACAACCAAATAACCTGTTTGCCCTCTCCTTGGCTAGATCTTCCAGGGCGTCTATCCACCGACAACCCCCATAATACCTGCCGTGGGGATAACCTTCAGCATATTTGTTCGTGAGAACGCTACCGGCTACTTCCAATACAACCGGACTGGCAAAATTCTCCGAGGCGATAAGATTCAGTTCGTTTTGCTGCCTTTTCTGCTCCTCGGAGATCAAGCGGGCCAGGTTAGGATCCGTCTTTTCAATCAGGTTCACTCTCGGTCTCCTTTCCACTGTAGGGACTCATCTCTGATCCTTTCGTATTCGAATATCTTCTCAGTCCTTCTCCGGTGCCTGCCACCTGCAAACTCCGCCTTCAGCCATGTCCCGACTATCCGGATGGCCTCCTCTTCCGCTGTAACTCGCCCCCCAAGGACCAAAACATTCGCATTGTTATGGGTCCTGCTTATCTGGGCCGTTTCAACTGAATTACAAAGAGCAGCCACAATTCCCTTCACCTTATTGGCCACCACTGACATACCGATCCCGGTTCCGCACACAAGGATTCCTCTGTCAAACTCCCCTTCCGCCACAGCCTCCGCTACTTTGAAGCCGTAGTCAGGATAGTCATCGGTCGAATCGAGCTGATAGGCGCCGAAGTCCTTATACCTCTTGCCCACCGAATCAAGATACCGTTTGATACGTTCCTTTAGTTTAAACCCCCCATGATCTGCGCCGATAGCCAATCTCATTGTTCCTCCGTAAGTTTAAAACAGTAAGGGTAAAATACCGAAACAACCGATCTAACTTCGATACTTATTTCTTCTCAAAAATCGACATAAGACCCGAGCTTTCCAAAACTCTCTTACGAGCAGTCGTGTATTTTGCCCAATATACGCCTTATCTTTATTAAAGCCTTCGCCCTATGGCTGATTCTGTTCTTTACCTCCGGCCTTAATTCTGCGAAAGTCTTTCCCAGCTCAGGGACAAAGAATAGGGGATCATAACCAAATCCACCCGTCCCCGTTGGCACTTCAGCTATCCTCCCTTCACACCTTCCTTCAGCGGTCCAGAATCTCCCATCAGGCATGGCCAAGACCATTACACACCTGAAGGCAGCCCCCCTTTTCTGTGCCGGAACCCCTTTAAGCGCCTCCAGAAGCTTTTCGTTGTTCTCTTCATCGCTCGCCCCATCTCCAGCAAACCGGGAGGAGAAGACCCCTGGTCCACCCTTGAGATGATCAACCTCCAGACCTGAGTCATCGGCCAGGGCGGGTAAACGAAGCTGCCTGGCAACCGTAAGGGCCTTGTGCATGGCGTTCTCTTCCAATGTTCCACCCTTTTCTATGAGCTCGGCGACACTACCACAGTCATCTAATGAAGATAGCTGAATCCCCAGGTCAGCCAAGACGTCTCGTATCTCCTGGATCTTCCCCTTGTTCCTTGTTGCTAACACAAGCTTCATCGGCGGTCCCAGTCACCCTTTCTGCGGTCTCCCCTTTTAAAACCCGGCTCACTCCAGTCCAAGGGCCTTCCTCTGTATGACTGCCAGCTGTGATATCCCATCCTTGGCGAGCCTCAGCATCTCCATCATCAACGTCTGCGAGAACGGTTTCTCCTCTGCCGTCCCTTGGATCTCCACAATGTCACCTGAGGGCACCATTACGATGTTCATATCGACTTGGGCCTTCGAGTCCTCTTCATAGCAAAGGTCAAGTACAGGGGTATTGTTGATTACACCTACACTTATAGCAGCTAACTGGTCCAACAAAGGGTCCGATTGGATGATCCTCTCCTTTCTCATCTTCGATAGGGCATCGTAGAGGGCCACCCATGCCCCAGTGATGGATGCCGTTCTTGTGCCTCCATCGGCTTCTATGACATCGCAGTCGATCTGGATAGTTCTTTCGCCTATCTGCCCGAGATCGATAATCGCACGGAGGGATCTGCCGATCATCCGTTGGATTTCATAGATCCTGCCCTTTACTGTCCCCACTGTTAACTCTCGGGGTATTCTTTTCTGAGCTGAACGGGGAAGCATGCCGTATTCAGCCGTTAGCCAGCCTGTACCACCTCCTCTCAGAAAAGATGGAACCTTTTCTTCTATAGATACCGAACATATAACCTTGGTGTTGCCTTGCTCTATTAAGGCAGATCCTTCGGCATGGGTCAAGTAGTCCCTTTTGATCCTAACTTCGCGCATCTGCCCTGGTAGTCTTCCATCTCTCCTCTGTAACAATTCACCCTCCCCGTTCCACCTGGATGCTTGCTGCGGTACCAGTTCCCAATCCCTGTTCCTGTCTCTCCTTAAAAGCCTTGACCGACCGGTAGAGCGCCTCAGCCACCTTCTGTCGGAAACTTCTCGTCTTTAACAGTCTCTCTTCGTATCGATTGGATATGAAGGCCACCTCTACAAGAACGCTCGGCATTGTCGCCTCTGTACCTAACATAACGTAAAATCCAGCCTGTTTGACCCCACGGTCTGGGAGGCGGGTTGCCCTGACAAGTTCAGATTGTATCAGGGCAGCCAGGTCCTGACTCTCCTTCAGGAACCTGTTTGAAGCCATATTCACCAGAATGCCTCTGATATCCCTTAACAGAAAATCCTCATCCTTGATCTCACCAACGGAATTGGCAGGTTCCTCAAATCTTATTGAGGCGTTCTCGCGCCTTGCCACCTCCATCGCTTCATCAGTTCTGGCCTCAGAGAGGAAATAGACTTCAACCCCGTTAACGTTGGTTTTCCGGTTGGCATTGGTGTGAATACTGATAAAGAGCTTACCTCCGTTGCGATTGGCTATCTCTGCCCGTTCTCCTAACGGCACGAAAACGTCCTCTTCCCTGGTCAGAATCACCCTCAAGTGCAATCTCTCTTCCAGAAGCTTCTTCAAACGATGGGCTATATCGAGCACAACCTCCTTCTCCTTCAGGCCGGTTGGCCCGATAGCCCCTGAATCCACCCCCCCATGGCCGGGATCAATCACAATGGTGTCGATTGCCCATAGATCATAATCTACCTCCGGATCAAGGACTTCCCGTCGAACCAATAGGCCTTCAGATGGACCGGCTTCCCTTAACACCAGGATGATCCTTTCCGGTGAACTGGTCTGATAGACCTTATACCTTATCCCCTTCTCAAGGAGAAAGGAGATCTGAGCTGAATTTTCATATTGATAGGCCAGTATCTTTTTTATCGCTCCCCGGGGGGTAAGAGACACCCACACAGAGGGATCAAGCTTACCTCCGTATATAGTGAGATGAAGCCAGCTTGGTTCGCTGGTGGTGTCAAGGATCTGGTCGAAATGGCGCATCGCCGGAATTGTAACCAGGGTACCGTTTTCCCTCTCTTCGATTATTGGTGCGGAAAGGTTAGTCTGTGCCATCTCTACGAAGAGCGTCCTGCTTTCCGACTCCCATCTTACATCTCCGGGAACTACCCTGTCCAAGAGAGGCGTAAAAGGCCCTACAGGGACATAAATCGCCCCTTCCTCCACCATAGGCATAACCGGTAGGTTAAAGATCAAATCATCGACGACCACAATCGGATTCATTGCTGTCACCTTAATCTCACTTCCCCCTAATTTGAATACCATCTTTCTGGTCAAGGGGGACCAGTAGAGGGATGCCCCGAAAGTACGTGCCAATCCCACCAATGAGATGTAATAGGTACCGTGGGCTTCCGTGGCAGCAATCATCTGCACCGGTCTGCCATCAGAGTAAGCGACCTTGACAACTTCGCCCTCTGTGGATCGAACTATTGCCGTAAGGACAAGGAGTGAGAAGATTATGGTTAGAGCTTTTTTCATCACTTTTAAGGATTTTTACCTTGGGCTACTCTTTTCAAGGCTCTCTCCATCTCCCTTTGAGCCTCTCTTTCGATTACGTCTTCCCGTCGGTCGTACTTTCTCTTTCCCCTTGCCAGAGCCAATTCAACCTTCACCCTGCCATTTTTGAAATAGAGGGCGAGGGGGACTAAGGTTAGCCCTTTTTCCTGAACTTTTCCAGCCAGATGCTTTATCTGGGATCGGTGAAGAAGTAGTTTCCTGGTTCTCATGGGATCATGGTTATACCTGTTACCCTGCTGGTAGGGACTGATATGGAGATTATAGAGAAATACCTCGCCACCTTCGATCCTGGCGAAGCTATCCCTGAGGTTGGCCTTCCCCGATCTGATAGACTTAACTTCTGTCCCCCAGAGAGCGATACCTGCCTCAATCGTATCAAGAATTTCAAAGTAGTGGCGAGCTCTTCTGTTACGTATCACGGCCTCTCCACCTCTAAGATGATAACAAAAATCTCCTCACTTTTCAAGAAAAATCTTGACACAGGTGCATTTGTTTGCTATTTTTATGTTGTGCCGAAGTGGTGGAACTGGTAGACGCGCTGCGTTCAGGGCGCAGTGCCCGAATGGGCGTGGGGGTTCGAGTCCCCCCTTCGGCACTTTTTATTTTCCCCTCACCGGGAGATCAACCGGCAATGGACTTCTCGACAGCATACGCCGCAGTAGCACCGTCTCCGACGGCTGTTGCGATCTGATATAGAAGCTTTGACCTGACGTCCCCTGCGGCAAAAAGACCTTTTACCGAAGTCTCCATGTGTTCATTAGTTATGATGTACCCTTTCTGATCGCTTCTCACTTCGGTGTCGAGTATGGCGCTGTTTGGTTTCCTACCCACGTAGATGAATACTCCATCTACCTTAAGCTTACGCTCCTTGGCAGATCTCACATTCCTTATCGATATCGAGTTTACCGAATCTTCCCCTTCTATCCTCGTAACAACTGAATCCCAGATAAATTCCACCTTATCATTCGACAATGCCTTGTCCTGTAGAGACTTTGTCGCCCTCAGCTGATGGCGTCGGTGGACAAGATAGACTTTGCTGGCGAATCTGGTCAGGAATATCGCCTCTCCCACAGCAGAGTCTCCTCCCCCGACTACTGCGACCTTTCCGCTACGGTAGAGCGGTCCATCACATGTGGCACAGTAGGAAACACCCCGCCCTCTGAGTGCATCTTCCCCCGGCACGCCCAGAGGATTGGGTTCGGCTCCCGTTGCAACGATGACTGCACGAGCGGAATTATCTTCCCCATCCGCGGTCCTCACGAAGTGTAAACCATCCGACGAGTAGACCCTGTCAACAGGTTTGAACTCAATACGCAGACCAAACCTCCTTGCTTGACTCTCCATCTTCTCCATGAGCTCAAGCCCAGAGATGCCGCGATCAAAACCAGGATAGTTCTCCACGAGGTCAGTTGTGGCCGCCTGTCCGCCCGGAGACAACTTCTCGTAGAGAACGGCATTAAGCCCCGCTCGGGCAACATAAATACCCGCGGTTAAACCTGCCGGCCCAGCACCTACGATTATCACATCGAACTCCGCCCTTTTCATCTCGCCTCCAGCAACCTGTCAATGGTCTTTCTGAGCTCCTCCTCCATCCCCGGTATGTAACCCGAGCGATGTAACCTTATCCTTCCTCGCTTGTCTATGATGAATGTTTGCGGTATTCCCTTCACCCGATAGGTATTGAACACCTCAGCCTCCACGGTGGCCAGGAGGTAAGTGATCCCCATGGCCCCTTTGGCCTCTCGGATCACCTCCGGCTTTTCATGGCTAACTCCAAGAACGACCACCTTCTTACCCTCATAGTCTTCGGCTATCTTCTGTAGCTCCGGCACCTCCTTTTTACATGCGGGACACCAGGTCGCCCAGAAATTGAGCAGCACCACCCGACCTCTGAAGTCGGATAGTTTGACCTCGTCGCCGTCGAGGAGTACAGCCGAGAAATCCGGCGCCATATCCGCCGTAGTTGCTCCTCCCTCTTCTTTCTTCCCGGTACAGCTTGTGACCAGAGGCAATGAGAGGCACAACACGAGCAAAAAGAGCAGTATCCTTAAAAGTTTCAAACCACACCTCCTTTTGAAGAGGTTCCTTATGAGTATATGTTAACAGACAAACCGTATAAAAACGGCCGACAGTTTCGGAGTCCTTTACTCTTTCATCACCCTGATTGGATTACTGTAGGCCCTTCTCCCATCAAGGGTATAACACTCTGCCCTATAATACCCATAATTTTTTGAAAACAGATCTTCGAATTGAAGCGTGATGCTTTCTTCCCCTTGAAATGTAAACTTCTTGAACACTCCGGCATCCTTAATCACCTTGATCTGGTATATCCCGTGAGCGTCATGGCATTCAACTTCAAATGTCAAGCTTTTCTCCTGTTCAACGTATATAGTATCACCCATGATCCCCTGCTCGGTCTTCAAGATGATTACAGGACCGTTGGACACAAAGAGGTGACCCTCTCTCATTGCCTCCATTATCTCTTCTTTGGCAGGTGCGCTGCAGATTACACCGTTCCAGAGAATCCCTATCTGATAACAGTGGTGTTCATCAGTATTCCCCAACCCCACTACTTCCTTTCCTTGACTGAGCAATCTATCCCACAACATCACCGCTTTCTGGTCTGTCTCATCGAAGTAGTCGAAGATGTTCTCGGCCCCGTTTCCGATCTCAATAGCATATTTGCCATCAAGCCCATCCAACTCATCTGCCAACCCGGGAGGATAGGGGTGCTTGTACCACCCGCAGGGATGTGCTACAATAGGGAACCCTCCAAGCTCTCTCACCTTGTTCACTGCACCTTGTAAATCATCAGCCGGGTCCAGCTCCCTCGGGATATCAAGAGCAACTATATGGTGCCCGTTAGTGCTCTCCTCCCCATACCACATGTCAGGATACTTCATACAATCGACCCTCTGTGAAAGTGTACCATGGTCCGTTATCACCATAAAATCTATTCCGGAATAAACCATCCACTCATGGATCTCATCTACGTTCGATTTACCGTCACTGTATGTGGAATGTGCATGAAAGTCGCATCTGTATATCTTATGGCTACATTGCTGGAGGGAACTCTCCACCCTGGCCTTCATGTCCTCCTTAGCTTTCTGCATCTGATCGTTGATCTCTGATTCCCTTGTTATCAGTCTCTCCAGTTCGAGTTTTAATTCGTCGGATAGATCAGCCAAGTTTGCTCCTAAACCCGTTGACATTGATTCAACTCCTTTCCGAATGATAGGGTTTGGCAAAGTATGTCTTGCATTGTATCGTCTTCGCAACTTCATCATGGTACGCAAACTCTTTT
>DTYK01000185.1 GCA_012961925.1 Candidatus Latescibacterota bacterium | reverse complement strand
CATGAGAGCTGATAAATTGCCAGAAGGATGGGTCTGGCGCAGGCTGGGGGAGATTTGTGGTAAACCTCAATATGGATGGACGGCAAGTGCGACACAAGAACCAAAAAAGTGAAGCTATTGAGAACAACCGATATTTCTTTAGGAGTAATAGATTGGGATAATGTCTCCTTTCCTGATCGACTACCCGAAGACATTGGCAAATACATCCTATCAGTCGGTGATATTCTTGTAGCTCGGGCTGGATCTGTAGGGATAAGCATTGAAGTACAAGGGAGTATTCCGAAAGCTATTTTTGGTTCATATCTAATAAGATTTCGTCCTATTGAGCCGATACCAACCCGCTTTGTGTCTTTATATTTGAAATCTCCAGATTATTGGGACTTCATTACGGAAAAAATAGCAGGGATTACTACACCTAATGTAAACGCTTCCAAATTAAAAGAATTTTTTCCTCCCCCCTCCCCTTGCTGAACAGCAGGAAATTGTCCGCAGGGTGGAGGTCACTTTTTAAGTTTGCTGATGAGGTGGAGAAATGGGTTAAAGACGCAAGAGAGCAGGTGGATAAAATCACTCAATCCGTGCTATCAAAGGCATTCAAGGGGGAATTGACTCAGGACTCCCGCCAGGCAGTAAAGAACTGGAAAAATTTAAGCCTTGAAAGGCGAAAGAGATACCTTAACCCGCCGCCCGTTATCTACTCATTGCGAGCAGGGGGAGGAAATAGCCCTATGAAAAATTATTCACTTTGACTGGAAAAAGTTTCAAATATAAAGGTAGTCTCAACGAGGAACTTAATTATATACCCATCTGATAACAGTGGCAGAGATCAAGGAAGATTCGCACTTGTAATTACGCCATATACAATAAATCTTGTCAAATCAGTTATAATGCAAAAAGGGGGATTCTAATGGGAGCTTTTAGGGATAATCCTCTACAGAATTCTCCTGGAGCTGTGCTTAAAAGAGAAGGACAAACACCTCAACAGCTAAGTTATCTTGTTCCAATTCTTATTGAATCAGGATTTTGTGAATATAGCAAAAAAGGGAAAGCATTTATGGTTAAATAAAAAGGAGATATTTGATAATTATTTGCCGGAGGTGCAATATGGGTGTTTATAAGTTTTCAGTAGTCGTTGAAAAGGATGTTGACGGTTATTTCGCTTTCTGTCCTGAACTCCAGGGTTGCTATACACAGGGTGATACTTATGAGGAGGCTCTGGAAAATATCAAGGATGCTATTCGCCTTCATATAGATGATAGAATTGAAAGCGGTGAAGAAGTTCTACAGGCAGATTCGGTAAGCCTCACTTTGATGGAAGTAGCGGTATGAGTGGAAAACTACCGAGAGTAACCGCTGCCGATGTAATCAAGGCGCTGGAACGGGCTGGTTTTTCCTTTTCACGGCAGAGTGGTATCCACAAGATATACAAAAATAAAGAAGACCGGAGAGTAACCGTTCCCTATCATTCCAGAAAGATTCTCCATCCAAAAGTTTTTGCGAGCAAGGACGAAAAGAGCGAGTTTGAAGGATAATTGGAGATGGATTTAGTTTACATGGACTACAACTGCTTTCAAAGGGGGTTCGATGACCCTCGACAGGTAAGAATCCGCATGGAGGCTTTAGCGAGTCAGGAGATATTAGGGCAGAGGAAGGCGAAGTCCGATTGGTTTGGTCTTTCATGCATGAGGATGAAACGGTCCTCTGTCCCTTTCCGGAACGAAAATACGAAGTCCTTGGCCTTGCTACTCTTTGTAAAGTACGGATAGGTCCAGAGGAAGAAATCTATAACCTCGCTAAATCATTTCAGAAAAAGGGACGACTTTCAGCCAAAGATGCCGTTCATCTGGCATGCACCTCTCATATAGCGCCAATGTCTTCCTGACCTGCGACGATAGACTGATCAAACAGATCAAACGATTGAAACTCGAGATAGAGTCATGAATCCGGTAGACTATATCAGAGGGGAGGCGAGATGATGGAGAAGGCAGGACTAATGGATGATATGGAGATCAGAATTAGGGGGATAGAAGCTTTAAACAAAACTCTTGGCCCCGCTGCTGCTCTCAGATTCCTTACTTTGTTTCATCGTGAGCCTACCGACTATGTGGAGATCTCCCGGCGGCTCTATGAGGGACAGACGACAGTAGAGATATTTAAAAGAGCTCAGAAGCACTGGAAGGAATAATGCCTGCAACGGCAGATAACACGCCGTTGGCGGCTGACGCCCAAACCGCTTTCAGCGGCTTCGCCAACGCCGGGAACGTCAGAGCAGTCATCAGCTCGCAGGATGCCCCGGTAATTTAGTGTTCAAGGCTAAGCTGGCCGTCACGAATAGAAATACATCAGATATAGCCCCCAGCACCCGATAGGCGAAATGCATTTTCCAAAACCCGAAAAATACCGGGAGATATATTTACAATCACAACGCGGAGGAATCGTCGAAAAATTGCATTTGGCTAGAAGACGCACTTCGTTCGCCCAAATGATTCGCAAATGCCGGGATGTAGGCCAATCTGCTGCCCGATGCAGCTCCGGGAAGAGAAAAATTTGGATCGATTGTCTTGGGGAAGAGTAAATTGTGCCATCCTACAGATTTGAACCTGTGGGAGTGTCAGTGTAATGTCTGTTGAGGGAAAATTACTGCCGTTGTCCCGATGATTGATCCCGCCTCTTTCTGCCACCCTTTGAATACCTCTCCTTCTCGCTATATACGCATCCGCAGTATTGCTGCCGGTAGAGCCCGTACTGTTTTGAATACTCTAACTCCTTCCTCCAGTACGGCCGCCAGTCTCTGTAAAGGAAACCAACTCCATACTCCGAAGCGAGCTGCTCCCCGATCTCGTGGATCAGATCATGCTTGGAATATGAACTGGAGAGCAGGGTGGTTGTGAAATAATCGAAGCGCCCCCTCTTCGCGTATCTTGCAGCTTCCGAGAGCCGAAGATGATAACAGAAACGGCACCTCTCACTTTCGCGAAAGACCACCGCTCTAAGAAAACCCTCCAGATCGTATTCGTCCTTCCAGATAACCTCAAAACCTGCCTGTTGAGCAAAGGCTTCCAGTGAGCCCTTCCGTTCCTCATATTCAGTGAAAGGGTGAATGTTCGGATTGAACCAGAAACCTCTGACGTCGAAGTTACCCCCGAGCAGGTCGTGATAAGGAACCATCAGACAAGGCGCACAGCAGATATGAATCAGGACCTTCACAACATCCCTATCTGTTTGCGTTTTATGCCGAAGTGCCGGTACGCAAGATCTGTGACTTCCCGTCCCCGAGGGGTCCGTTTGAGGTAGCCCTGCTGGATAAGGTAAGGTTCGTAAACCTCTTCGATGGTGTCCTTCTCCTCGCCTACCGTAACGGCCAAGTTGTTCAGGCCCACGGGACCGCCGTCGAATTTCTCTATTATCGACAGAAGTATCCTCTTATCCATATCGTCAAGGCCCTCTTCATCAACCTCAAGCCTGAGCAAGGCCTTGCAGGCCACCGCCCTGGTTACCACCCCTTCTGCCTCGATCTGAGCAAAGTCCCGTATACGGCGTAAAAGCCTGTTGGCCACCCTGGGTGTCCCGCGGGATCTGGCAGCAATCTCCATGGCACCATCTTCATCAAGCCGGACGTTCAGGATCTGTGCGGACCTTTTTATAATCCTGGCCAGTTGGGCCGGCGAATAGAAGTCCAGTCTCCCAACAATCCCGAATCTGGCCCTCATCGGAGGGGTGAGAAGCCCTGCCCTGGTTGTTGCCCCCACCAGGGTAAACTGCTCCAGATTGAGCTTCACGGTCCGAGCACCTGGCCCTCTGTCAATGACCACCTCCAGCGTAAAATCCTCCATCGCCGGATATAGGTACTCCTCAACAGGCCGGCTAAGGCGATGTATCTCGTCTATAAAGAAGACTTCACCCCGCTCAAGAGAGGTAAGGATGCCGACGAGATCCCCCGGTTTCTCAAGAACTGGCCCGGTGCTCGTTTTGATCCTGACCCCTATTTCGTTGGCAATTATATGGGCCAGTGTGGTCTTCCCAAGACCCGGAGGGCCGTAGAAAAGCACATGATCCAGAGGCTCAGACCGCTCCTGAGCGGCCTGGATAAAGACCCGGAGGTTCTCCTTCAGCTTGTCCTGCCCAACAAAGTCTTCAAATCTCGTCGGACGTAGCGACCAGTCGAATTCAGAATCGTCGCCAATCACCCTCGGCGTTGTTATCCGTCCCGACATAAAACACCTCATCCCTTGCTTGCCGGCACCATCAAGATGCACTCGTTGGGACACCTCTCCACACAGAGACCGCATCCATCGCACTTCTCCTCATCTATCCTGAATCCATCCCCATCCCTATCCACGGCAAAATAGATACATATCCTCTCACAAACTCCACACCCGAGCGCACATCCACAGGCCAAACAACGTGATGATTCCTTCACGGCCTCATCTTCAGTATAACCCGATCTGATCTCTTTGAAACTGCTCAGCCTTTCCGGAAGGGGAATAGACCGGGCCTCCTGACGATTGCCCCCGTCAAAATCCAAAGTTCTTCGCAGGACAGTCCACTTATCCACAACCGGAGGAGGTTCACAGCGGGAATCCAGGCTTCCCCCCCTCAGATAGAGATCTATACTCCTCGCCGCCTTCTTACCTGCCGCAATGGCTTCAACCACCGTGGCAGCTCCTGTTACCGCATCACCTCCAGCAAAGACCCCATCAATACGGGTCATCAAAGAATCGGGATCAACCTGAATCAACCCATCCTTTACAACGGCTTTATAGGGCCCTTCGAAGACTCCAGCAAGGTCAGGGATCTGTCCTATAGCAGAGATAACCGTATCAACCTTAAGGATGAACTGGGTCCTTTCAACTATGACCGGCCGTCTGCGTCGAGTTTTGTCAGCCTCTGCGAGGTAAAGGTTAATGCATTCAAGGCCTGCAACATGACCGTCTTTTTGAAGAATCCGGGTCGGAGCCACCAGATAAAGGACCCTGACTCCCTCTTCCTCTGCCTCCCTCACTTCCTCCTGTCGGGCAGGCATCTCATCCTGCGTCCGCCGGTAGACCAGATACACCTCTTCGGCTCCCAAGCGGAGGGCGGATCGAGCCGAATCTACGGCCGTATCGCCACCGCCGATCACGGCTACCCTTCTGCCTATTTTAACCTGCCTGCCCATGTTCAAGGCGCTCAGAAAGGAGAGGCCTTCCCATAATCCCCCCACCTCTTCACCAGGGATATCCAATTCCTGGCTTTTGTGCGCCCCTACGGCCACGAAAATAGCTCCATATCCCTCTCTCTTCAACCCATCCAGTGTGATATCTCTGCCCACCCTGACTCCTGTCTTCACCTCGATCCCCTGCTCCAGGATTGAGTCGATCTCCCTCTTCACGATATCTTTTGGTAGACGGTACTCCGGAATACCCACCGAGAGCATCCCTCCCAGCACAGGCAGGGCTTCAAAGACGGTCACCCCGTAACCTTCCCGGGCAAGATAGTATGCCGCTGTCAGCCCAGCCGGACCCGAACCCACAACAGCCACCCTCTGCCTTCCGTTCCCAGAGCTGGAAGAAACTCCAGTTCCCTCCTGAAAACAGTCCGAAGTCATCCTTTGTACAGGTGTCCCTTTCACGATAGGACGTTCGTAATGGGTCTCGGCTTCCCTCTCCTCTATCGAACTATCCCTGTCGGACCCAAAAAGTTCGTAGTCAGCAAGGAATCTCTTCAAGGCTGCGATGGCTATGGGCTGCCCGATCACACCGCGTACGCACTCATCCTCACAGGGATGGTGGCACACCCGTCCACAAATCGCCGGGAAGGGGTTTTCCTCTTTGACCAGCCTTAAAGCATCTGCATACTTTCCTTCCCTGATAAGGGAGATATAAGCCTGTGCACTCTGGTCAATGGGGCAGGCTGCCTTACATGGAGCGATTCGCCTCTGAAGGATGCGAGAAACCAATGTGTGCCGTCTATCGATCTCGGGCGCGCTAAGGATCCTCCCCGATACCTTACCCCTGAAATCCTCAATCTTGCTGTAGCCTTTTGAACGCATAAATTCTTCAAGGCCTTGAATGAACTCTCGAATTATCTCATATCCATGCATGTAGACGGCAGTACAGGTCTGAACGACTGTGGCACCAGCCAGAAGGTATTTTATCACATCCTGGGCAGAGGAGACTCCGCCTGAAGCACTGATGTCAATATCCACCTTAGGGGCGATCTCGCTGATCCACCGAAGCGGATACTGGATGGCCCATGGACCACCGTGACCTGCATACCCTCTGTGCATCACCGGCATCTCAATTTCAACGTCAATGTCAAGGCCTGTGGTTCTGTTAAAGATCGTTACGCCATTTGCACCGATCTGCTTCAGGTTATGAACCATGTTAAGAGGAGAGGTCAGTTGCGGGCTGATCTTAGGGATGATGGGGAGGGTAACGGCCT
>DTYK01000184.1 GCA_012961925.1 Candidatus Latescibacterota bacterium | reverse complement strand
CCTTAAGCGAATCAGGTCGCACTGTGACGCTTTTCATGCCGAGAAACGCCATAAAGAGACAAAAGAAAGCAAAGGAGAAGTATCGAACAGAAAAGGAAGGGCCGGTTACGGCCTATGTGCATCATCCTGGCGATAATTCGTTCTCAGACGGAGTGAATGTCTATTATCCGCCCGGAACAGCAACCACACCGGGGACCACCATACTCCATGAGTTCGGGCACACCGTGATGTATGAAATGTATGACGGATTTTCAAAGTCTAAGTGGTGGAGTGATGAAGATATCCCAGGGATGTGCCCCTATAAGGGCGTGGTATTTATGAATTTACGATCCAAGTTGATAGCGAGCCTACTTTCTCGCCCCCTTTGATCAAGGACTTGACCTATAAGGAGGGAAAAGTTCCAACCGTTCTTGTATTGCAGGACGATGAGGCGGAAACCGTCTGGTCGTTCAGTATGCCTCAACTGGCTCCTGGGACCTATTATGTGAGGATCAAGGCCTCTGATTGTGCAGGAAATGAGAAGTTCTCCAGCATAAAGCCGTTTGTGGTAACGCCGTAAGAGAAGGGAGCGGAAATATGGGTGCTGAAGGCTTGCTCAAACATCTTGTCGACGGTTTAGGTGGCTGCTTCTCGAGTTCCCTCGGAATCGACCTAAGCGGAGCTGCCCCGGAGGAGGTCTTCAAATGGTTTTTGGCAGCGGTGCTCTTTGGGGCGAGGATATCGGATAAGATAGCCGCTAACACTTACAGGGAATTTGAACAGAACGACGTCCTTACGCCGGAAGCAATTCAAAACACGGGCTGGGAGGGTTTAGTGAAGACCCTGGACGCCGGAGGTTATGTGCGATATGACTTTAAGACGGCGACCAAGCTCCTCGATATAGCCAGGTCTCTGATTGAAGACTATCAGGGCGATTTGAATCAACTCCATGCCAGAGCCAAAGGTCCTGAGGACCTGGCCGAAAGACTTCAGGCCCTGGCAAAAGGGATTGGTCCCGTTACGGTGAACATATTCCTGAGGGAGCTACGTGACGTATGGAAAAAGGCAGACCCTCCACCCCAGGAGCTGGTGATCCTTGCTGCCGGCAATCTGGGCCTGACTCAGAGCTCCCGCCCGAGGGATGTGCTCGACGAGCTGAGATCTCTCTGGAACAGAGATGGGTCTGCCGACAGAACCTTTGCTGACTTTGAAAACTCCCTGTTGAGGCTCGGCAAGGACTTTTGCCGGAAGGCCAAATGTAATATATGTTCGATGGCGCCCTTTTGTAAGACCAGCAAGACCAGGATCGATGCTCAGGTATAGCGATGGACGTAAAGGTAGGTTGTTGCGGTTTTCCCAGGTCAAAGGGTGAGTACTACTCCAGGTTTAAGGTTGTGGAGATCCAGAAGACGTTCTACAACCCTCCGAAGGTTGAGACGGCTATGGGATGGCGGGAAGGGGCTCCGGATGATCTTGAATTTACCTTGAAGGCGTGGCAATTGATCACCCATGAGCCTAAGAGTCCGACCTATAAAAAGGCCAGAGTAGAGATTCCTGAAGACAAGGCGGGATGTTACGGGTCTTTCAGGCCTACGGATGAAGTCTTCGGTGCCTGGGCAAGGACAATTGAAATTGCAGAGGCCCTGAGGGCCAAAATCATCGTCTTCCAGTGTCCGGCCAGTTTCAAACCCACACCGGAAAACAAAGATAATATGAGGAGCTTCTTTGGGGCTATAAAAAGGGAAGGGCTCACCTTTGCATGGGAACCGAGGGGCAAATGGAGAGATGAGGAGATAAAGGAACTATGCGATGAGCTCAACCTTATCCACATTGTAGACCCGTTCACAAGGAAGATGGTATACGGACGGTTTAATTATTTTCGTTTACACGGGGTAGGGGGGTACCGTTATCGGTACACGAACGACGATTTGAAGAGGTT
>DTYK01000183.1 GCA_012961925.1 Candidatus Latescibacterota bacterium | reverse complement strand
TTACGACACGATTTGGTTCGAGGAAGTGGCCGACCGCAATAACCGCCTGGCCTTGCTTACCTTCTCCCTGGACCTTGGTACCATTATGCCGTAGTGCGGCGCGAATCTGGAACTGACAGCGGTTTGTCTTGCCCGGGATGAAATGCTAAAGCATTAACTCCGAGTTTGTGGGGTTGGGGGAGTATTTCTTTGGTCAAGCTTTCTTGTAAATAAAGCTTGACCAAACGTTCATGCCCCTGCGGGGCACCACGAAGCATGAAAATTCTATTTCCGGACCACAGAAGAGGTAAAATGAGGGTTTATATTACTAAATTCTTGCGATATCTCGCCATCTGTTCGCTCATCTACCTGCTCGTTCTCGGCAGTATCCTGGTTTACTTCGGGAGAGGCCTCCCTTCTCTGGAGCAACTTGAGCGGATTAAGCCGAAGCTGATCACTACACTCTATTCGGCGGATGGGCAAATCCTGAAGAGGTTCGCCGAGGAGAGGCGGGAATTAGTCTCCTATGAGAGGATTCCACCTCAACTGATCAACGCTGTGGTCGCCGTTGAGGACGAACGGTTCTGGGAGCACTGGGGCCTGGTTCCATCTGCGATCATCAGGGCAGCCTTCGCTAACCTCAAGGCGCGGAGGATCGTGCAGGGCGGTAGTACAATCACCCAGCAACTGGCGCGTAATCTCTTTCTAAGCCAGAGGATCAACCTGACGCGCAAGATCAAGGAGGCCCTGACCGCTGTACGAATAGAGAGGACTTATTCCAAGAGAGAAATAGTCGAGATGTATCTGAACCAGGTATACTTCGGACACGGCGCCTGGGGTGTCCAATCTGCCGCCCGTCTCTATTTCAGCAAGGATGTGGAGGACCTATCTCCGACCCAATGCTTCCTGCTGGCAGCCCTTCTCAAAGCACCCTCTATTTACTCTCCAATCGACTATCCCGATAGGGCCCTGATGAGAAGGAACTTTGTGATCGAAAGGATGAGGAGGGTCGGGATGATTTCAGACTCACAGGCACAGGAGTACAAGGAAAGCGATCTCGAACTGAATCCACGGGCTGAGATGGCAGAAGAGGCACCTTATTTTGTAGAGTACGTGAGACAGGAGTTAGAAAGGAAATATGGAAGCCATATCCTTTATGAAGACGGCGTTTCCGTCTACACAACCCTGAACCTCCGGCTCCAGAGGGTCGCAGAACAGGTCTTTCAAAAAGAGCTGGCACGACGGCAACAGATAGTCGATCGGCAAAAGGAGATGACCCAGGAGGATTCATCCCTCGTATCTCCCGACTCTCTGGAGGCGGTGCCGGCGGATACTCTCAAAAAGAGGGTAGTCCAAGGTGCATTGATCGCTATAGACCCAAGCAACGGCCATATCCTGGCGATGCTCGGAGGAAGAGACTTTCGGGAGAGCAAGTTTAACCGCGCTGTTCAGGCGCTCAGACAACCCGGATCGGCATTCAAACCTTTTGTCTACACTGCTGCTGTGGATAATGGGTACAGGCCCACGGATATCATCCTTGACTCGGCTATCACCTTGCCCATGGCTGACGGGACATGGTGGCGTCCTGAAAATTACGACCGGAGGTTCCTCGGCCCCATAACCCTCAGGGAAGCTTTGAAACACTCAAGAAACGTGGCGACGATCC
>DTYK01000182.1 GCA_012961925.1 Candidatus Latescibacterota bacterium | reverse complement strand
TCGCAGGTGATGATGATCCTCTTCGCCGACTTTGCCTTCTCCACATTGTCGTATACAGGTCCATCCACGCTCACATTCCCCTCTGTATCCACCCGCTGGACATGGAGCACGGCCCAGTCTGGATTAACAGCCCTCACCCCCAACAGCTTTTCACCTGTAAACGGACAGATTATCTGTTTCACATGATCCGGATTGGCGTAGGTGAGGATGTCACTGCCAAGCCCCGAGCGCATCGCCATGTAAGGAAGGCCCATACTTCCGGCAAAGAACCGCATCGTCATTATAAAATTGGAATAATCCTCCACTTCAATCTTACCTTCCGCAACCATACGTCTGAAACAGGGCGCCAGGCCTATGTTCTCAAAGCCTATGTAGCCGATCTCTGCCTTCTGGACACATCCGGCACCTATGAGCAGGTCGGCATCCACGTTCATCCCTGATCCGTAGAGATAAAGACCCCTTTTGCGTTGTCTGATCAGCTCTCTTATAAAGGCAAAAGAGACCTTTTCGTATCCAAAACTCGGACAGACGATGCTATCGCCATCCTTGATCAAGGAGCATGCCTCCTTCAGGGAGACAAACTTCGCCTTCACCTCGTCCTCCTTTCACGCTACAGTAAAGACCACGGCCAGGGAAAAAGCCTGTTGCCAATCCCTATCTCTCCACCACCACTGCTATCCCCTGACCGCCCCCGATGCACATGGTGACAAGTCCGTATCTGGAATCTCTCCGCCTCATCTCGTAAAGTAGCGTGGTGAGAAGTTTTGCCCCTGTCGCTCCTATCGGATGACCCAGGGCGATAGCACCACCATTGACGTTCACCTTCTCTCCCTTAAGCCCCAGCTCCTGGATCACTGAAAGGGCCTGAGCAGCAAAAGCCTCGTTCAGCTCGATCAGATCGATCTCCTGCAGTGTGATCCCCGTCTCCTGAAGGACTTTTTTTGTGGCCGGAACCGGACCGATTCCCATCAGAGAAGGCTCCACCCCACAGGTTGCCCACCCTTTAAGGGTACCGATGGACTCAAGCCCTAACTCTTTTGCCTTCTCTTCGGAGACGAGTACTACAGCAGCGGCTCCGTCGTTTATCGGGCAACTGTTACCGGGGGTCACAGAACCATCCTTTCTAAAGACCGGCCTGAGCCCCGCAAGCTTTTCTGGACTGGTGTCCGGCCTGGGAGACTCATCTTTCCTGAACACGACCGGTTCGCCTTTCCGCTGGGGTATTTCAACCGGGACGATCTCGTCGTCGAACTTCCCTTCTTCTATTGCCTTCAGGGCCTTTTGATGGCTACCGAAGGCGAAGAGATCCTGTTCCTCCCTGCTGATTTTATACTTTTCGGCCATCCTCTCGGCCATCTCCCCCATCCCACCCAGAACATAAGTTGCAAGCATGTCGACCAGTACTCCATCTCCGAGACGGTAGCCCCACCGGCTCCCCTCCACCAGATAAGGCGCCTGGTTCATATTCTCCATCCCACCGGCCACTATGACCCCTCCGTTGCCCAACATGATCTCCTGCATCGCAATGGCAATCGCCTTAAGACCGGAGGCGCAGTTCATGTTGATGGTGTATGCTGTCGATTCGACAGGCAGGCCAGCCTTAAGAGCTGCCTCCCTGGCTGGATTCCCACCGGGGGTGGTCTGGATGACCTCCCCCATCACTACCTTATCGACCTGATCCGGCCTGATGCCAACCCTTTCAATGGCGGTCTTAATCACCAGTGCACCAAGATCAAGGGCCGAGACATCCCTGAGCGCACCTCCAAACCTGCCCACCGCCGTTCTTACTGCGCTCACTATCACTGCCTTTTGCACCGGTCCACCTCCATGCTATCTATCTACGTCCACATGCTCTGCCACAGAAGCTACGCGTTCCTATGGTATCCCAACCTGCCGGACACCTCTTCAGAGGCTGCCTTCACCAATGCGGCGTAGCGCTCCAACTGATCAAACGTTAGCCTGCTTGCAGGCCCGGAGATACCGACTGCGGCAACCACCTTCCCATCACTGTTCCTCACAGGAGCCGCCAGACACCTCACCCCCACATCGTACTCCTCATTGTCAAAGGCATAACCATCCTCACGGACCTTCGCTAAATGCCGTTTCAGATCATCAGCGCGGACTATCGTCCTTCCCGTGTACCGGCGCAACCCTTTGCCCTCAATGAGATCATCCAGCTTCTCCTCCGACAGGAAGGCCAGAAGTACTTTCCCAAGAGCCGTACAATGGGCGGGTTCCCTCATTCCAACAAAGGTGTTAGCCGCTATCATCTCCGGACTGCTCTGTTGATCTATGATCAACACTTCACCCTGTCTGAGGACGGCAAGGTGGGATGTCTCACGACTGTTGAGCGCCAGCGCTTCAAGGGTTGGCGCTGCCTGGACCCTGATATCAAGGGATCTGCTCAGGACACCCGCCAGTTCCAGGACCCTCAGGCCCAGCCTGTACCTCCCGCTCTGGGGATCCTGCTCGACGTAACCCCTCCTGACCATCGTGGACAACAACCTGAACACCCCGCTCTTATCCCAGCCAAACTTCCTGGCCAGCTCGCTCAAGCCCACACTCCTCCCCTCAGCGGCCAGAAAATCGAGAAGAGCAAGACCCTTGTCCAAGGACTGAATAATCTTAGGCGCCTCCCGCCGAACCTCTACCTCAGATGCCATATCATCACCCCGTTGTTGTTATATATACAACATTGTTGTACAAAAATCAAGACAAAATTGAACGGGCTGTCGTCTGGGTCATATCATTCGTGTAGGGGCGTATGAGAGCAAAGTCCGCAGGGATGAAAAACCCCGTCCTATCGGTCTTTGCGTTATTGGGTTTATTGCGTTACCGCAGAGGAGAAATATGAACCCATCCCCAATTTCATTTAGCTGTTTTTATGGATTCTTTCCCGATCTTGGGAGGGATAATGGAAGGTGACGCCTCGGGCATTGGCTTCTGCTGGAATGACTGCGTTTTTGCCTGGGTCAAATGGGGTAGAGCATGGATCTTAATAAATCCGGGAGCAGCATCATGGTCAAACTGGTCATCCTGACCGTAGGTTGCAAGGGGTAAGCTGTAGAGCGAATAGGGTGACCGGCGTCCGACGACACTACAGACACCCTTGAAGAGCTTCATTCGAATAGTACCCGTCACATATTGCTGGCTGCTGAGGACAAATGCACGGAGGTCACGATGCAGGGCGGAGAACCACAGCCCATTATAAATTAAGTCAGAATATTCCCTTGAGACAATGCTTTTGAAACGAGCTGTATCCTTGGAGAGAGTGAGGTCCTCCAGGGCCTGATGGGCCCTGTGGAGAACTGTGGCTGCTGGGGCTTCATATATCTCCCTGGATTTTATGCCCACCAGCCTATTTTCCAGGTGATCGATCCGTCCGATACCGTGTTGGCCTGCGATACTGTTTATCTTTAAGGTTAGATCTACTCCAGTTATGGGGGTCGAGTCCAGGGCGACAGGGATCCCTTTCTCAAAGCTGATCTCCACGTACTGGGGCTGATCAGGTGCCCGGTCAGCGCTGACCGTCCATTCATAAACCTCTTCCGGAGGTTCAACCCAGGGGTCCTCCAGAACTCCCGCCTCGATGCTCCTCCCCCAGAGGTTCTGATCTATGCTGTAGGGACTACCTTCTGTCGAGGGAACTGGAATATCGCGCTTCCGTGCGTATTCGATCTCTTCGGCACGCGACATCTTCCATTCCCTTGCGGGGGCTATGATCCTGAGACCTGGAGCCAGCATGTGGATCGATACGTCGAAGCGGACCTGATCGTTTCCCTTTCCTGTACAGCCGTGGGCCACAGCCACGGCCCCTTCATGTTCTGCTACGTCAACCAGCAGTTTAGCAATCAGCGGACGTCC
This sequence comes from Candidatus Latescibacterota bacterium, assembly GCA_012961925.1. Taxonomy (GTDB): domain Bacteria; phylum Latescibacterota; class MVCY01; order MVCY01; family DTYK01; genus DTYK01. The sequence continues at coordinate 4,172 of DTYK01000182.1, read as the reverse complement.
CAGAGCAGTGGCCAATGGATATTCACCTTCATAGATGGCCCCTGCCTGAAGGGCCGGAAAGACGAAGTATTTGACAAAGATCTCCCTCGCATCTATCACGACGGCTTTACAAGCGCCCGCCGAAAGTGCCTTGTCCCTTATGCCATCGAGGTCTTTGCCCTGACCCAGGTCAACGGTCAGGGTTATCACATCCATACCGTAGTTTTCCTGAATCCACCTGATGGAAACCGAAGTATCCAGCCCACCTGAGTATGCCAATACAACCTTTTCTCTCATGCTCTTCTCCTTAATAACGCATAATCTGCTGATCTTTCTGAGTGCCTACCACATTATTCGGGGAATAGACGGTGTCTTTCTCGCCCATACCTGGAGACAGAGGAAAAGACCCGTTTTTATTGCTCCACCCCCTGTCTCAGGATCTCATCGAATATATCCACCACTTCATCGATGTGGCTTTCCTGGACGATCAAAGGGGGCAAAAGACGGACCACTCTCTCACCCGATGTACAGACGAGGACACCCCTTTTTCTAAATTCTTCGGCAACTGCCTTCGCTGGATAATCAGTCACAACTCCCGCAATAAGGCCAAACCCTCGCACTTCTTTTATCTGGGGATGTCTCTGCTTCAACTGATTCAGACGCCTATGCAGATATTCACCCCTGGCCCGGACCTGTTGCAGGAGCTCGGGATTAAGGAGTTTCTGCATCACCTTAATGGCGACAGCACAAACAAGGGGACCTCCTCCAAAGGTGGTCCCATGGTCGCCGGGCCCGAGGTACTGTGCTACCCTCTCCCTCATCAATACAGCTCCGATCGGAAGTCCACCGCCAAGGGGTTTGGCAAGGGTCATTATATCGGGTTCGACATCGAAGTGTTGATAGGCAAAAACAGATCCGGAACGGACAAGGCCAAATTGGACTTCATCGAAGATCAATAGCAGGTTGTTTTCGTCACATAAGCAGCGCAGGCCGTGAAGAAATTCCCGGCTTGCCGGAATGACCCCACCCTCACCCTGTAGAGGCTCGACCAAGACAGCGCACGTCTCACTGCCGATGGCTTTCCGGACAGAATCGAGGTTATTAAACTCTGCAGTGATAAATCCTGGCAGCATCGGCCCAAAATCCCTCTGGAGCTTTGGCTGTCCCGTTGCTGAGAGGGCTCCATAAGTTCTTCCATGGAAAGAATTCCTCATCGTAATGATCTCGTATCTGGTCGTGGGAGGTTCTCTTTCTCCCTTATCCACAGCCGCCCCGGAAGGAGATGGATCTGACATTGCACCTTGATCCATATTCCCCCATCTCCTGGCAAATTTGATGGCTGCCTCTATCGCCTCGGCGCCGCTATTACAGAGGAAGACTTTGTCTGCAAAGGAGTTCTCTACGAGAAGCCTTGCCAGTTGTACCTGGGGTATTGAGTAGAAGAGATTGGAACAGTGGATCAATTGGGCTGCCTGGTGTTTGACTGTCTCAATTATATCGAAGGCTCCGTATCCAAAGGCGTTGACGGACAACCCACTGGTAAAATCCAGATAACGGTTCCCCTCCATGTCAAAGAGGTTTATACCATTCCCCCTCTCCAGTACAAAGGGTGGCCGGGGAAAGACCTGCAGAATGTATTTCTTCTCGTCGTCTATTATCTCCTTAGATAACATTGGGAATTCTCCTGTTACAGCTTACTTGCAACATCTATTCGACGATCTGGGTTCCAATGCCTTTGTCTGTGAATATCTCCAGTAGCAGTGAATGAGGCAGTCTTCCGTCAATTATGTGGGTCTTGTGGACGCCGGCCTGTACCGCCTTTAAGGCCGCTTTCACCTTTGGGATCATCCCCCCCAAAATCACCCCCTCACCTATCATCCCTTCGATGGAATCTATCTTAAGAGTTGATATTAGGGAATCAGGATCCTCAGGGTCCTTCATGATTCCCATCACATCCGTCAGAAAGACCAGCTTCTCCGCCTGCAGGGCTATTGCAATCTCTCCAGCGACTATATCAGCGTTGACGTTGTAGCTATGTCCGTCAGGACCCAAGCCAATGGGCGCTATAACAGGGATGACACCAGCTTCACAAAGGTCTCGAATTGGGACCGGGTCAACGCTCTCTACATCGCCAACAAAGCCTATGTCTATCTGGCGCCTCTCTCCGTTCGCTCCCTTTACCCATGGGAGGTGTTTTGTAACCCTCATCACCCCTCTTGCTGAGATACCCTCGCCCCTTCCCCCCAGTCTTTCGATAGCCTCGACGATCTCAACGTTCACCCTGTTGAGCAGTGTCTCCTCCACTATCTTCATGGTATCTTCGTCGGTAACACGCAGACCGGCCGTGAACCTGGGTTTGATCCCTGCCTTTTCCATCTGTTTGCTGATCGCTTCCCTCCCCCCGTGGACAACGACCGGCCTCATTCCGACGGTCTGCATGAAGATTATATCGATCAAGGGACTTTGAGAGATGGGAATATCCGGATCGAACGATCCTCCTTTAGCTTCCGACATAAGGCTTCCGCCACATTTGATCACAACGATCTTTCCCTTAAAGGAGCGGATATAAGGAAGTGCCTCAATCAGCGTACCTGCTTTTTTGATGAACTCTTCCATTTTCTCTTCATGCGACTATTGAATCAATTTAAAAGGGGCAAGGCCTGTCGTCTCCTCAAGGTCAAACATTATATTCATGTTCTGTACGGCCTGGCCCGAAGCCCCTTTGAGGAGATTATCAATTGCTGAGAAGATGATCAGTGTGCCCGTACCCTCCACTTTTATGACTGCGATGTCACAGAAGTTGGTACCCTCTACGAATCTGGTCTCCGGAAGCGTCCCTTCGAGCACCCTGATGAAGGGTTCCTTTGCATAGTGATCTTTGAAGATCTGCCGGATTTCCTCCTGGCCAAGATCATGCATCAACTTTACATAGATGGTTGACAGGATACCCCGGTTCATGGGGACGATGTGGGGCGTGAAAACGATCCGGCACTCTCTTCCACTCAGTTTGCTGAGCTGCTCTTCCATCTCCCCGATATGGCGGTGGGTATGTCCGGGGCTATAAGGCAGGAAATTCTCATTTGTCTCCACGAAGTGCGTCCTCAGGGAGGGCTTTCTACCCGCCCCTGACACCCCTGACTTGGAATCCACAATGATTCCGGTCTCATCTATCAGATCCCGCTCAAGGAGGGGGACAAGAGCAAGGATCACGGAGGTCGGGTAACAGCCGGGGGTTGCAACAAGGGAGGCCTCTGAGATAGTATCACGATTGACCTCAGGAAGCCCATAGACAGCCTCCTTCAGCAGTTGAGGGGCTGAATGCCGAACCTCATACCAGGCACTGTAGCTTTCGGCGCTGGAAAGTCTGAAGTCGGCACTGAGGTCGATCACCTTGATGCCTCTCTCGAGAAAGGACGGAACCTCAGACATCGATGTCCCATGCGGAAGGCAGCAGAATACCAGATCCACGTGCCGGGTTGAAATACCTGATAGGGGATCCAGGACGATGTCTCCAAACCCTTTGAGTTCCGGACAGACATCCGAAAAGAACTTGCCAGCATACGTCTCAGATGTGACGAAGGCCACCTTGATATCAGGATGTCGGGCCAAGAGCCAGAAGAGCTCTATCCCAGTATACCCTGTTGCACCGATGACCCCGACTTCTATCATGGAACGACCTCCATGAGAACGTAAGACCTATTCCATAAGAGTTAGATGAACTGAGGCGACACCTGTATTAATTGAGGGTCGCCTTCTCCGTCTCATTGAAACAAGCGCTTAAAGTTAACAAAAAAAAGGCCCTTTGTCAAGTCATCCAGTGGATTCAGAATTCAAGCTCCAATATCCCTTTCTCAAAGCGAAGGAGGATCTTCGAACCAATATAACCCAGAAGCCCCCCAGCGACCACGTCGCTCGGGTAGTGCCTTCCAAGATAGACCCGTGACAGGGCTATGAGGGACGCAAGGGGGTAAAAGAACAACCGGTATTCAGGATAGCGTGAAGAAAGGACGGTGGCCATTGCGAAGGCGCCTGCGGCATGGCCTGAGGGAAAGGACGAGTTCAGCCTTGAATGGCTCCCTTCCGGTCGTCTGCGGTTCACCGTATACTTCAATCCAGCGGTCACCGCTCCCGTTATTGCCAGAGATGTGAAGGCAAGTTTGGCCGTTTCCCTCTCATATCGGCTGCCGTAAGTA
>DTYK01000181.1 GCA_012961925.1 Candidatus Latescibacterota bacterium | reverse complement strand
TATTCCTTCGAATGAAGAGCGGGGCTATGTGGTGCGCCGCATCCTGAGAAGGGCGGTGAGGCTGTGTAGAAACCTTGCCCACAGGCCGATAATTAACCGATCAGGTCCCTGAGGAACCTTATGGCCCGCCTCACATCACCGACTGGATCCTCCCCTGTCTCCCGTTCAATGGTGAGGTAGCCCTCATAGCCGATCTCCCGGAGGGCTTTGATGTATTCATCGAGGGGAACATCGCCCTTACCCAGGGGGACCTCCTCCGAGCCCTTTTCAGGGTCCAGCCCGTCCTTTGCGTGGGTATGGACGATATAGTCCTTCAATGTATCTACCCCGGCTAACGGATCGAACCCCCTCATCACCAGATTAGCCGGGTCGTAGTTTATCCTAATTCCCTCATTTTTGATTGTTCCCAAGAATCGCCTCATCAGCCCCGGCTCCTCCGGACCTGTCTCTGCAGCCAGGCATAGCTCTCGGGTTTCCGCGTAGCTGCCCAGCTCCTCGAGCGCTTCCTGCATAGTTTTCCAGGCCCGGTCGTTTTCATCTTCCGGGATCACTCCGATATGCGTCGTCACAATGGCAGTCTTCAGATCAAGGCTCAGGTCGAAGATCTGCTTGGTTCTGTCGATTCGCCACTCTATGTCTGAGGGGTCCCTATATCCTTCGCCGCCCAGGTCACCGCATAATGCGGAGATCTCCAGGCCGAGAGTACTTATGAAACGTACGAGGTCCTCCCTTCCGCTCCTGCTCAGGTTATCAGGGTCAAGGTCGCCTCCAACAACCATCAACTGGACCCCATCGGCTCCCATCTTCCCTACCTCTTTTAACGCCTCCCTGGTGTCAAGCCTCAGCGATGCTAAGAATACACCCACCTTCATTCTCTTCCTCCTTTGTTCAACGCCCCTTCTCCTTCAGAGGCCGTATAAGGCTCCAGAGATCTCCCTTGAGGGAAATTAGGGAGGGCTTCACACTGTTTCTATCCCCCTCCATCTACGAAAGGCGCGACAAGTTCTCGCCTTATGAAGCGAGACCGGCAAAAGAGGGCTTCTCAGATCGACAACATCTTGAGCAGGGTGAGCAGGCTCATATCGATCTCCTTTTTAAACTTCCAGGCGTAGTCGAGATTTGAGACCTCCACCCTGTTAGCGATGACCCCGAGCATCTTATCCGTATTGCCTCTGACAAGCTGTTCGACGGCTGCAGCCCCGAGTCTGCAGGCGAGGACACGGTCGAGGGCTGTTGGTGACCCTCCCCGCTGTTGGTGTCCTAAGACGGAGACCCTCACCTCAAAACCTATCTTATCCTTGATCTGCTGTGCAACCGTAAACGCCCCTCCGGCCTCATCTCCTTCAGCCACAATGATTATGCTGGATCTCTTGCCTCTGTTGTACCCCTTAACTATCTTGCTGCACATATCCTCAATGTCCGTTTCCGTTTCGGGGATGAGCACCTCTTCTGCACCTCCTGCGAGCCCGGTCTGGAGGGCTAGGAACCCCGAGAAACGACCCATAACCTCGACCACGAACAGTCTCCTGTGGGACGAAGCCGTATCCCTGATCCTGTCTATGGCCTCCAGGGCCGTGTTCACGGCCGTATCAAAACCGATCGCATAGTCCGTTCCGGCTATGTCGTTGTCAATGGTCGCCGGAACACCAATGGTCGCTATGCCCCAGTTTTTACTCAGTTCGTGGGCGCCCCGGAAGGATCCATCACCTCCGATCACCACAAGTCCTTCGATTCCATGTTTTTTCAGGACATCCACGGCCTTTTTCATCCCAGACTCTGTTTTAAACTCCTCGCTGCGGGCCGTCATAAGGATCGTTCCCCCGCGGTTCATGATCCCTCCCACAGAGCCCAGATCCATTTCGATAACCTCATCGTGGATCAGTCCCTCAAAGCCTCTGCTAATCCCATAAACTGATAGGCCGTGATAGATCCCGCTTCTAACGACAGCACGGATGGCCGCATTCATCCCCGGACAATCCCCGCCACTGGTCAAAACGCCTATCCTTTCCATCCTGAACCTCCTGAAGTCAAGCCTTGACAGCCTTAAGCCCCGAAGTTTCTGAACCCATAACGGCAGGGAAGACGAGGCTGCCAAGGATAATACCAAGGGTGGCAACAGCGATAATATCCTGACGGTATTGAGTTCCGGCAAGTCGAGGTTGAGTAGCTATAAGGAGAGAAGACGTCACAATAGCCTGGCACGAAACGCCTGACAGAAGGTATAACGGTCTTATGTCCTTTATCTTTAAGAGTCTTAAGCCTATGACCGCACCTGCAGCCTTCCCTCCCACCATCGCAAGAATATAGATGATAGCGGGTGGCCAGAGAATCGACGAGGAGGTGAAGAGGGCTTTCAGGTTTATCTGGGCTCCGAAGAGGCCAAAAAGCAATATTAGCGCCATTCTTGACACGGATTCCGTCGATCCGGTTATCCTCTCTGCCCTTTTTGATCGATTACCCACAAAGAGGCCACAGGCGACCCCGAGTATCAGAGGGTCGCCCACAAGGTCCTTCGACACTACATAGCCTATGAACAACATACCGAGGATGAGGAGAACAATGGTCGACGGTGACCCTATTGCGGAACAGAACCTGTCCAGCATCCATCCCCAGAAAAGGCCGATTGCAACCAGTATTATCGTTCCGAGGACGGGGCGGGTTATCCTCTCCCAGGCGGCAACTTCGCCGTTCCCGAAAAGGTCGATTTTAGCGAGTGCGATGATCCAGATCAGCAGACTGACCGCTGTCCCGGCAGAGGTAACATAAAGCAATATCCCACCTTTCAAGCTGCCGTCCCTATCCCGTCCGAAGACCAGGACAGGAGCCGATGACGAGGCTATCGCCCCCAAAGGGGCTGCAAGCCCTGTTGAAAACCCTAACATGATAAGGGAAGCCATGGTGAATGAGAAGGCGAAGGAGGCTACAAGCATTGCAAGCACAAGGGACCTCC
>DTYK01000180.1 GCA_012961925.1 Candidatus Latescibacterota bacterium | reverse complement strand
GGCGATCTTAAAATCTTTCAGAGGCCATGTATCTGTGTACTCGGATCGTGTATCTCCTACCCGATATTCCAGACTTGCCAGGACCATTCGATCCTTATCCGCGAATTCCTTGAACCTGTAGCCTCTTAAGCTCCCCAGACCGCCCAGGTCGAACAGCTTCTGGCTGGGAAGAGCTACGCCGTTAGCTCCTCTGATGATCTGTCCTATACGGAGGCGGAAATCAAGGTTTTCGTCCGGGCTAAGGGGCTGATACCGTCTGGCATCTAAGATGAGCCTGTGGAAATCAAAATCGCCTCCAAGGCCGCCGCCCGCATATTCATAGGAAAAGGTGATATCCCATCCCCGTTTAGGATAGTCCTCCCTGTCCCTGGTATCGATCCCGATCGAGAGGATCAGGCCCTTCATGGTGCCCTCCTTGACAGGTGGGTTCGGCCGGAAACTCTTACCCCTGGCAAAGAGGGCCCAGTTGGTGGTCTTCTTCAAGCTGCCGTAGTCGTCAACACGATAATCTATGCGGAACCTGACCGATTCCACAGGGTCCCAGATCCCGTACAACGTGCCTCCTGTGCGGAGGTAGAAATCATAGAAATCCTCCTTCAGCAGAAAGGCAGCCAGACTGTTCTCTCCCATCGTGAGAAGCCATCTGTCCTCTGTGTCGGTCAGACTGTAACCTTCAACCCCTACCTCCAGGCTGAGGTCGTCAACCCACCGTCTGCGGATTCCCAACAGGTACCTCCCTTGATCGCTTCTGAATCCATAGCCCACATGGCCGTAAAAACCGAATTTCTTCTCTTTGGCTGCCCCGGAGTTAAGTCCTATCCCGAGGAACAGACCTTCCACCCGGTTGTAGCGGATGTTCTCGATGGAGGGTTGGAGTAACCCCTCCTCCCAGAACTCCTCCTTCCATTCAGATTCGTTTCCGTCTTGGTTCTCCCGGTTTGGGATGGTGTTTCCGACCGTCTCGATGTTGATGGCCCCCAGGCCGGACTCCAGTTTGATGAAAAGCTCACCCTTTGTTTTGCCGTAAATATCATTCACATACACCTTATCATACCGTTTAAAACCACTGATAGAGAATGCCGTAAGCGTCACCTCCGATGCATCGATCTTCGTTCCCACGCCCTCCGGGATCAGGAGCGTTAGTTGCCCCAATCCCATCGTTATAGAGACCTCTGCCTTCTCCTTCACTTCCCCTCTGAAGTCGAGGACATAGGAACCGACACCTCCATCGAAGGAGAGGTGCCTGAAGTTGGCGTTGCCCAGACCTTCAGCCCGGAACTTTGAAACCCCGGTATCTATATTGATCTCCTTCAGAACCTCCTTGTTCGGCTTGCCGAATCTGATCCTGGTCTTGCTCGCCCCGACGTCCAGGTCGAGCTCCCTTATCCTCAGTCCGGTGAGGTCCAAGTCGGCCTTGTTGGCACCCATATCCACATCTAAGGCCAGTGGTATCCGGTCGGTAAGCCTCACGTGCCATTTGTTCTTCAGATTTCGCCAGCGGAAGTCCTTCTGTTCCCCTTTCATGCTTAACCTGAGGCTACCGACGCTCTTTTCTGCCGCATATTCCACGATGGGTCTATGCTCTTCAGGGAAGTTCTCGAACCTTGCGTCCAGCAATAGCTCGCCGGAGGTCCTCCCAAGATTTATCTCCCCTGCGCCGAACTCAACCTTCACCCGGACGAATTTCTCATCCTTCAACTCGATCTGCTTTATCATCCTCTCCCCTTCACCAGCTACGGCAAGGGTTGGACTCAAAATGAGGACAACTGCAAACCAAAGAACTCTTCCTCGCATTATAAG
>DTYK01000179.1 GCA_012961925.1 Candidatus Latescibacterota bacterium | reverse complement strand
GAAGTCGGTGTCCAGCTTACCTTCGAGACTCACATGCGACAACTTACCGATACTCTATCCTCAGCCCAACGGGTGCTGGAGATGACACCCGCCGATGTAGTGGGACTGACCGTGGATTTTTTAAACCTGGCCTTCGCCGGCGAAAGAATGACCGACGTGGTGAGCATGCTCGCTGATCGCATGTATCACACCCACATCAAGAATGGCTACATTGACTCCCAGGGGAATTGGCATTTTAAGGCGCTGGATGAGGGGCTGGTCGATTACTTAGAGGTACTACGCCAACTTCGCAAGGTGGGTTACGCAGGCTATCTGTCCATAGAATGTTTGAGTCCACAAGCGTTTAAAAGGCCCGTTGAGACCGCTCGTAGGGATCTGGAGATACTCCACCGCTACCTTGAACAGATAGAATCCCACGAAAATTGAGCTATGAGAACGATGATAAAAATAGAGAACACCCAGTTGGTGAAGGGGGTTAAAAAACCGATCTCGAGGCTGGCGCTGGGGACAGCCTGGTTCTCACTTAAGGATAGAGACCAAATATTTGAGCTGATGGATGCCTATGTGGCGTATGGAGGAACGACCCTTGACACCGGTCGCATTTACGGAGAGAGCGAAGAGGTGATCGGGCTCTGGATGGAGGAGCGGGCAAACAGGGAAAAAATGGTGGTCATCACCAAAGGGGGGCTTGCAGAGAACGATTTCGGACGCTTGGCCGTGGAAAATCTTCAGGATAAAATTGAGAAGGACATTACCCAGAGCCTTGAATGCTTGCGGACGGATTATGTGGATATTTTCTTTCTCCACCGTGACACAGAATCGGTTCCGGTGGCGGAGATTGTTGACTATCTGAATGCAGAGCTTGAGCGCGGCCGCATCCATGCGTACGGTGGGTCAAACTGGAAGCCTTACCGGGTGGATGCAGCAAACGAATATGCGGATAAACATGGGCTTACCGGTTTTGCAGCGGTCAGCAACAATTTGAGTTTGGCAGTGCCTGCTGCTCCTTTTTACCCGGGATTGGTGTCAATAGACAAGGCCGGAGAGCGGTGGCATATGGAGACCGGTATCCCTCTGTTCGCCTGGTCATCCCAGGCACGAGGATTTTTTACCGGCCGCTACCACCCCGAAATGCGGAACGAGGTCAACGGTATTCAAGATAGGTTTCTGAAGAGAATGGTAGAGGTCTACTGCACAGATGAGAACTTTGAGCGACTGCGCCGCGCTCAAAAGATGGGTGAGAGAAAAGGTGGATACTCGGCCGTCCAGGTAGCTTTGGCCTGGGTGTTGCATCGTCCCCTTGCTGTAATCCCGATAGTAGGGCCGCGCACAAAGGAGGAATTGATCTCGTGCGTGGCTGCCCTCTCGCTTAAATTGACGGAATCGGAAATCAAATGGTTGAACTTGGGTTTATAACTGTTGAGGAAGAGGCGGCAAACATGTCTGAAAAATTAGCGATCCTGGGAGGAAAGCCGGCTATAGAAATAAAGGAACCTGAGCGGTGGAGAAGGCCCGTTGAGGAGGAGAAGAAGTTGGTGTGCCAGCTTTTAGATGAGGGTTTCGTCTCCGGCTCGGGCACAGGATTACCGAAGGAATTTGAGGAGGATATACGCGAGTACGTTGGATGCAATTTCTGTCTGACTGTTGACCATGGTTCCACCGCTTTGGCCAGTGCGTATTACGCGGTCGGCGTGGGACCAGGGGATGAGGTGATCACTCCAACGGCCGGATATATCGGCTCCTACTGTGGGGCACTCCACCTGGGGGCAAGGCCCGTCTTCTGCGATATAGACCCCAAAACCCTACTTGTTGATCCCGAAGATGTGGAAAGGAAAATAACCAAGCGAACGAGGGCGATCAACATTATCCACTTCCACGGCAATGTGTGCGATATGGACGCCTTCTTGCATATCAGGGACAAGTACGGTATCCCCATAGTCGAGGATGCTGCTCATGCTTTAGGAGCCGAATGGGATGGAAAGAAAATTGGAACCATCGGGGACATCGCCTGTTTTAGCCTCCAGGGCAGCAACCCCATTGGTAAGCCTGTGGCTGGAGGTGAAGGAGGCTTTGTGACCACAAACGTTAGGGAACTCTATGAGCGGCAGCTTATATATTGCCATCTTCATCGCGCCGGGGTAACCGATGAACTTACCAACCCTGCTTATAAAGGCCTGGATAGCGAGGTGTTGGGACTTAAATGGCGGGCCCATCCCCTTGCCCTGGCTTTGGCTAAAGTTTCTCTGAATACGCTGGAATATAGAATAAAAAGGAGCAATGAGAATAGGGAAAAGATATTCGAGGCCCTGAGGGAAATCCCCGGACTGGAACCGGAGGGTTCCCACCCAAAGGTCAGAAGGGTAAATCTATACGGAGGCCTCAGGATCATATATCATCCCGAGGCATTGGAGGGCTTACCGGTAGAGCGATTCGTGGAGGCCCTGAAAGCCGAGGGAGTTCCGGTAAAGAGCCTCGGATTTCCTTATCTGGAGCACCTGAGGAAGATATTCAGGGAGGGTTTTGACCTTTGGGGAAGGGACCGGGGTCCCCTGGGAGGCGAGTTCTGTGGCCTCCCTCCGTTCAAGCCGTATAAGGAAGGGGACTTCCCTGTAGCCGAAGATGTGCACCGCAGGGTGATCAATATACCTTCTTACATAAACCCGGCAGAGGGCTTTTTGGATCAGCTCATTGGGGCCTTTCGGAAGGTAGTGGAGAACTATAAATCACTATTATCTATTGTGAGGTGAACTGTGAGCCCGAGAGAGAGAATTCTAACCGCTATGCGTCGGGAACAACCGGACCGGGTGCCGGTCTGCCCCCGCGGTCTCGATGTATTGAGCAAGCTCTATGGTCTTTTGGACTGGAGAAAGCGCCTTCAGGCATGCAAGGACTTCGGTTTTGATTTCACCGATTTCTTTACAATCCCCATGAAACCACATCCTTCTGTACGTATAAAGGAGAAGCGTTGGGACTTGGGGGAGTACGAACTGGTAAAGATGGAATACGAGACCCCAAAGGGGCAATTAACCCAGAGCGAAAGGAAGTACAAGCCCTCAAGCGGGAAATATGTCCCTAATCCACTTACAACCGCTACAGTTGAGGAGTTCCTGGTAAAGGGACCTGAGGATTTAGAAAAACTCGAGTACCTGTACGCTGTACCGGAGGAGGAAGCTATCGAGACGTTTCGGAACGTAAAAGGAGAGGTAGGAGAGGAAGGTGTGCCCTTTGGGATGGTTTACAGTCCCACCTGTCTTGCGGTTAAACACTACGGATTAGAAAATCTCCTTGAGGCTTCTTTACAGAACCCGGAGTTCGTGCGCCGACTGCACGCAGTGTACAAGAAGGCGAGCATCCGGCAGACCGAGCTGCTCTTGGAGATTGGGGCGGAGGTTATCTATATGGACACTACCTACACATCTGCTGAACTTTGGTCTCCGAAGCTCTTCAAAGAAGTGGTACTGGAGGCAATTAAGGAACAAATAGCGCTCGCCCATGAAGCGGGACGGATGTTCGCTTATTTCCTTTGTGGGTATTGCCGGCCCTTTGTGGATATATTGCGGGAGTCCGGTATCGATGTAATAAGCCCCGTGGCACCACCCCCTACGGGTGATGTAGACCTTGCAGAAGCCAAGACCCTCCTTGGGAAAGGGATGTGCCTTTGGGGTGGGATTAATGTTTCCTATGATATGCGAACCGGTACGCCGGAGAGCATCCGAAGAAAGGTACAGGAGGCTATCCAGAAAGCAGGAACTGATGGAGGATACATTTTGGGGTTCGAAAGCGCCCTCTACGAATGGGTACCCATGGAGAACGTGATCGAATTTTTTAAGGCCGCTAAAGAATTTGGAAAGTATCCCCTTTCGTAGTGCGGTACTCATACCACAATCTTTCGAGGTGATATAGCATGTCGAAGCTTGCTATAAACGGCGGGTCGCCGGTGCGAAAAAAAGCCCTTCCCGAAATGTCCCATCCTGGGTGAAGAGGAAATAGCAGCGGCGGTGAAAGTCGTAAAGTCCCATAACCTCTGTTCGCAAATGGGAAACCATGTGGAACATTTTGAGAGAGCCTTCGCCGATTATTTAGGAATTGGGTGTGCGGATTTTATCGCCGGGAATGCCGGAGCCAGTCGAACAGCCGACCAGGGCCGAAGGCAGACGAATTTGGTTTACGGTGCCCAGACTGGAACTCTACGATGTGGTCGTCTGTGATCTATGTCTCGCTTGAGAATAGGCTAACGGTGACAAAAGATGAAGGAATACAAAATAGAGATAGGCAAGACATAACCCGATATTTACCAACGATGACCGCCATGTCATCTTCACTTCAGACAGAGGTGGCCGATGCAACGTATATATGACAGAGGTGAGAGATGGCTATCTGTGGAAGATGGGGACGCTTTGATCGTCCTTCTCCTGCAAGGATGAAAGGAGAGATAATCTTCGAACCCAAAAGACCCGTGAGAGCGGGTGAGTGGGGAAGCTGGAGGTTCGTGTATACGGCCAAGAGTAAAATACCGGCAGGAGGGGGGATAGATATCCTCTTCCCCTTCACATCCTACTGCCCCATCGCCTCCTGGTCAATACCCCAGACCGAAAGTCCCCTTCTT
>DTYK01000178.1 GCA_012961925.1 Candidatus Latescibacterota bacterium | reverse complement strand
TAATAACGACACCTTCTTGCTGTTAAATTCTGTCACCCTCACATCTATCCTGGGACTCTTCACAAAACCCCTCAGTTTCTCGGTTATTAGCCTGTCAACCTGGCTCGCAGTGAGCCCGTTCACATCGAGATCTTCAAGGAACGAATAGGAGATCTTGCCGTCCGGCCGGACCACAATGGTGGACTTCTTCTCAGTAGTCCTCTCCCAGAAGCTTATCTCAAGCACGTCACCAGGGCCGATAATATACTCGGGTACACCAGAAATCTCTGTATAGACGCTGTTCCCCCGATCCCTTGCCTTTTGAACAGCCGGCCCCCCGGGGGCAGAGTGCAGTAATCCTGAGGCTGTATCCACCTTCACTGATATTCGTTCCTCCTCAGGCTGCTCAACAGAGCTGGAGATAGGACTTTCAGTGCTACTGGTCGCATCGCCCATCAAAAACCATACCTTCACCCCTTCTCCATAACTGGCGGCAGCGACGTCGGGCCTGCCATCCCTGTTCATATCAGAAAGTACAATACTATAATAGGTTCCGTAAGTCGGGAATTTATCACCCACCTGTCTCCATCCTCCACGACCGTTGTTCAGCCAGAACTTGATCCCCTTTGAGTCCAGTGAGCCGGCCAGAAGGTCAGAGGCACCGTCGCCATCGAGGTCGGCAGCAGTGACCCCCCAGAAACTGCCGGACTTAATCGGCCCTTCTCCCTGCCTCCATCCCCCATGGCCATCTCCGAGCCACACCTTGACGCCGTTCAGATAACATCCGACAGCTATGTCCATGTTGCCATCACGGTTAAAATCGTCGGCGGCTATCCCCCAATACTGACCTCTACCTATCGGATTGGCCGCTGACGTCCAACCACCTAAACCATTTCCCAACCAGACCCTGACCCCCACACCGGGGCCCCATCCAGATGCAGCGATGTCCGGGTTGCCGTCGTTGTTGAAATCAGCGACTGCCACATCTCTGAATACACCTGCAGATGAGGGGCCCACCTCCGCAACCCAGCGACCGGTCCCATCTCCGAGCCAGACCTGCACCCCACCTTCCTCCCCGGAGGTGGCATTGGCGGCTATTATGTCTACGTTGCCATCATGGTTGATATCGGCGAGCCTTATCCCCTCGTACTCTCCGAAATCAGTGGGATTGGGCCCCTGTATCCAGAAGCCATCCCCTCCATTCAACCATACCTGAACGCCCCTCACTATCCCCCAACTGCTGGCAACCACATCATCGAGCCCGTCGTTGTTGAGGTCCGCAACGGCCAGGCCATGTATCTGGCCCCTGGTGGTAAGAGGGCTTGATCTCCGCCATCCCCCGGTCCCATCGGCTATCCAGAGGGAGATGCCCCCGGGCAGGATGCTTCCCCCTGCCAGATCCGGGTTGCCATCGGCATTGAAATCGCCAACATCCAGTGCTCGATAATGGCCTCCTCCACCAACAGGACCTATCTGGAGGGGAGAAAACTCCGATCGCCTGGACCAACAACCTGTCAACCAAACGGACCAGAGGATCAGCACCAAGAAAATAAACCCCGGCCTCAGGTGCCCCGACCACCTGCAGGCACCCCCTCCCGGGGAATATCTCTCCGTCCGATTTTCCAACGATGCCCCTCCGGTCTGCAACGGTATCCACCTCCTTTGAACCACCTGGGGCTGGTAAAAAATAGACTTCCCGCATCAATCCATGGTGCTGGAAGGAAGCTCCGACGCTTCAATCATCTCCACAATACGCTCCAGATGCTGGAGGTCAAAAGGCTTGGCTATGTAGTCATAAGCACCTAACTTCAGGGTCTGCTTTGCAGTCTCAATCGTCGCATAGGCCGATATCATAACGACTACCGTTTCAGGCCGCATCTCTTTTATTAGCCGGAGAGTTTCAACTCCATCCATATTCGGCATTCTAATGTCTAACAGGACGAGACCCGGAGCTTCTTCCTTCACTGCGAGAAGGGCCTGCTCACCGTTACCGGCCATCAGTACACGATAACCCTTGTCCTCGAAGAACTCATGAAGCATAGATCGGATCTCCGGTTCATCATCAACGATCAGAACGCTCATGTGCCCCATCCAGAATCTCCTTTTCGAAAAAACCATCCACCATGAATACTAATGGTTCAACCCCGTATAGAATCAGCCACTACCCTGCAATCAAATAAAATATACCCTAAACTTAGAACGATGTCAAGTCTTTTTGTAACATCTGTAAATGGAACACCAGAAGAACGCTGGATTCGGTGTTTTTCTGAATCTGGGGTTGACATTTGCGCGGGAAATAGGTAAAATTAAGTAAAACGGAGGTCGTACAACCATGCTCCCCTTAATCGCATTCCTGGCGGGTACTCTGCTTGGGAGTTTCACAAATGTCTGCATCTACCGCCTCCCAAGGGGGCAATCGATCATCCGCCCCCCTTCGAGATGCCCCAAATGTAAGACGCGGTTGAAGCCCTGGCACAATATACCCCTCCTGAGTTACCTCCTGCTCAGGGGAAGATGTGCCTACTGCGGCAATCCCATATCCCTCAGGTACCCCTTAGTAGAACTTCTATCAGGGCTTATCTATCTCTTTCTTTTCTTCCACCTTGGGCTGGGGATAGAGTTTCCCATATATGCCCTCTTTTCTACCGCCCTTATCATCATATCCTTCCACGACCTGGAACACGGGCTCATTCCCGACATAATAACCCTTCCCGGGATGGCCGCCGGTCTGGCCGTAAGTCTCTTTCTATCCATTAAGTTCTTAGATTCCTTGATAGGATTGCTCGTAGGTGGGGGTTTATTTCTCCTTATCGCCGTCATCTGGAAGGGGGGCATGGGGGGAGGAGATGTGAAGTTAGGCGCCTTCGTGGGTTTGTTCTTAGGATGGAAATACACCCTGCTGGCGATTTTCATCGCATTTTTTGCTGGCGCTGTTGTAGGTATAGCCTTGATCCTGGCGAAGGTGAGAGGAAGGAGAGATCCCATACCCTTCGGCCCCTTCATCTCAGTGGGGGCCCTGATCTCCCTGCTCTGGGGCGAAAAGCTCATCCAGTGGTATCTCACATACCTGAAATAACGACAAATAGCGGCGGATAAACAGCCGTCCTACGATTCAGCTTCTTCTCTCTCTAATATAAGGGCCAACAATTCCCGGATGAGAGACCGTTGATTTCTGTACATACCGATGGCCTGCCGCCGAAAGTTAAGGTACCTATGAGCCAGACGGTTCCGCTGAATAGCCAATTTGGCCAGCTCTTCCCCTTGATCCTCAGAAAGGCCGAACAGATCAGCACATCTTTCTCAACGCCTCACCATAACTCTCCATTGCGATCCCCTTCTGCACGAGGAAAGTACCGCTTACCTCAATAAGGGCAGCAAGGATGTTTTCTGTCGAGACATCAATGCCCCTCATCTACCACTCCCCTCCACACTAACCTCGCCTCATAAGGCGACATCTTAAAATTTAAGTCGAGTTTTGGAGAACCATCCAATAGGGAGTGATTCGAGTTTTCTATTTCCCGATTCCATAGGGAACTCTTGTCGGTTTGAGGTCGAAGACTTCGCTATAGAGTGGTCAACGCCATAGGACGCTCATGATCACCAAAAGCCAGGGGGAATTTCCACTGAAAACACCAAGCTGGAAACTCCCCCAGAAATTTTAGAGATCTGAAAAATCACTGCCGAAGTTCCAGTAAGAAGTCATTCTTCCTTCGACTTCAGCAGTTGAAGAAGCCCTAAGCTTAAGGCCCACAACAGGCAGGTATCGGTGAACCTTAAATAGGCGCTGGCCGTAATCCCCGCTACAGGAGTGACGGCAAGTCGGGAGATTATCCCGATAATCAGACTGATGAGCGCAACCACTCCTGCAATATACATCAATATCTTTAACGTCTTCAACTCATCTCACCTCCTTGCTGTGTCTGGGTTGGATGATTAATCCAGATTCGGAAAAACACTGAATGAACACCGGATGTTTTTCAGTGTTCAATTTCCCGGATTTAGGAGTAAATAAAATATACCTTAAATACAACTCTGTGTCAAGTGATTCCAAAGATATAATCCATCGCCCTGGACGTATTGTAGATCAGGGCCTCGGGATACTGCGCGTAGGGGGGGAGCATCTCGGCAGTCGCATAGGAATCATATCCTACCTCTTCAAGCGCCTTCATAACTTCGGACCAGTTCACATCGCCCTCTAAAAGATCAACAAACCCGCTGAGTCCCCCAACAGCCCTGCGGAAGTCTTTGAAATGCAATCTCTTGATCCTTTTACCGAGGATCCTTATCCACTGTTCTGGATAACCTGTTGCAATCACATTACCCACGTCAAAATAGACGCCCACGTATTCACTTCCCAGCCTGTCCACAAAGTCCCTCATCTCTAATGGGCTCAGGAGGAATTTGTTCCAGACGTTCTCTATGCCGATATAGACCCGGCGTCTTTCCGCCTCTCTCGCCAGTTCCTTCAGGGCCTCCATCGATCTTGCATAGGCCAGGTCATAGGGGATCACCTCACCTTCAGGGATAAAATCAACACCGACAACCCCGGGCACCACGAGGATAGCGTCGGTCCCAAGCCATTGAGCCACATCCAGCATCTTGACCGTGATCTCCTCTGCCTTCTCCCTGGTCTCTCGGCTGGCGCTGGTGAAGGGATATTTCCAGAACAGACCGGTAGCAACGCTGCTTATCTCTATCCCTATCTTCCTGGCCGTCCTGGCGATCTCTTCGATCTCCTCCCTGGTCGACCCGAGGTTAATCGGCCCGTCCTCGTCAAGGGCAAGCTCTATGGCCTCGAATCCAGCATCCTTCGCCAGCTTCATGCATCCTTTGGGAATCGAAATCCCCCCTGCGAACGACCATTGGCTGATGCTCTTCTTCATCTTGACACCTCCATAACGGGAGTGGGCCGTCACAATTTCACCTCTCTCCCGGTCTCGGCAGATTTTATCTCGGCCAGTATTATCTCGAGGCTTGTCCGGGCATCCTCCGGGGTCACCACAGTGGGTGGCTTTCGGTCCCGAATACAGTTGACAAAGTGCTGAATCTCATTGAAATACCCGGCTATCGCCGCGATGTTGCCTATGCCCTCCACTTCCTCTGCCTGTGGTTTATCGATGGAAGGCGAATATGGGGGCTTATCCTCTTCATATACGGTTAAGGCCAGATCTCTGGCAGAGTTAAAATCGATTACCCCCTTCTCAAAATAGGCCGTGTAAGCCATGCTAAATGGAAAATGGGGTGTCGTATCCCATCCCCCTTCAGCCATTGCCGTAGGCGAGGTCTCATAATGATAGATCGTGAAGATATGGCTCCAGCCATGTCTTGTCCTCGTCCCTTCGGAAAAGACCGAATAAGGCCTTCCCAGTAAGTAGAGGACAAAGTCCGTGTCGTGGATGTGGAGGTCCGTCGCCGCACCTCCGCTCTTCCGGAAATCCCCCATCCAGTCTTCCCAACTCCACGTTACAGGAGGACTAAGTCTCCGAAGGGAGATGGAGTTTAGCTCCCCCAGTTCCCCCTCCTCAACGACCCTTTTCAAATAGAGATACTCCGGCCAGAAACGGATGCAATGGGCCACCATAAGGTAAACTCCTGCTTTCTCCGCGGCCTCTATCATCGAGTCGGCCTCCTCCAACGTCAGTGCCATGGGCTTTTCGCAGAGGACATGTTTGCCGGCCTGGGCAGCCTTCACAGCGTATTCAGCGTGAAGGTACGTGGGCAAACAGATGTCCACCATATCTATCTCTTCCTTTTCAAGCATCTTGGAGAAATCGGCATAAGGGAGGGCCTTGTGCGACCTGGCTACCTTCCTGGCGTTTTCTTCACGGATGTCGGCCACAGCCACCAGCATCGCCTCTGGCAGTGCAGCGTACACATTCGAGTGCATCTGGCCCATGAAGCCAGCCCCCACAATTCCAACCTTCACCATGATCCTTCGCCTCCTTTCAGGGGATGGGGTAATTGGGTAATTGGGTAATTAGGT
>DTYK01000177.1 GCA_012961925.1 Candidatus Latescibacterota bacterium | reverse complement strand
GGGATCTAAATTTCACTTCGCAGTTGGGAAAAGGCACAACCGCTATCATCAGACTGCCGCTTGACCCGTTAGCTGGTTGATAGGTTAGTCCGTTATCTGGTTGCCCGTTTGTTGGTCAACGAGCTAACTGGCCAACGGGCGAACCCTTCATGGGAGGCAGAAATGAACCAAGCTCAGTATCCATCCCTGCCCGTACTACTGGTAGACGATGAAGAACAGTTCCTGCTGAGCGCCAGTGTCACCCTTAGCTCTGCCGGTATAAACAATACCGTAGGATGTCAGGACAGCCGTGAGGTTATGCGGCTGCTCGCAGAGCAGAACTTCGAACTGGTTGTTCTGGATATACTTATGCCATATGTTCCCGGAAACGAACTTCTTCCAAAGATCGTCCGGGACTATCCCGATATCCCTGTGATCATGATAACTGCCGTCAATGAGCTGGAAACTGCCGTTGAGTGTATGAAATCCGGGGCGTTCGACTATCTGGTCAAACCTGTGGATGACGAGCGTCTTGTGACCTGTATAAGACGTGCCATAGAATTCAGGGAGATGCGGGATGAAAATACACTGTTAAAGCAGTATCTCCTTTCCGACAAGCTTGAGCATCCTGAGGCCTTCTCTGCCATTGTCACCCAAAATAGCACCATGCGGTCGATCTTCCAATACGTAGAGGCGATCGCCGGGACATCGCTACCGGTGCTGATCACCGGGGAAACCGGGGTCGGGAAGGAACTGATAGCCAAGGCGATCCATCGCCTTAGCCGCCGGACCGGGGAGTTTGTACCGGTAAATGTTGCCGGGGTGGACGATACCCTATTTTCAGATACGCTTTTCGGACATAAAAAGGGGGCGTTTACAGGCGCGCATAGAGATCGCAAAGGCTTAATTGAAAAGGCCTCGGGCGGCACACTCTTTTTGGACGAGATCGGAGATCTCAGCATAGAATCGCAGGTAAAGCTGCTGCGCCTGTTGCAAGAAGGGAAGTACTATCCCATCGGCTCCGACGTGCCGAAATTGACCGATGTGAGGATCGTAGTCGCCACCAACAAGGATATAGAAGCGATGCAACAAACCGGCCGGTTCCGCAAGGATCTCTATTATCGGCTCCAGGCACATCACGTTCACCTTCCACCTCTCCGTGAGCGACTTGACGACATTCCGTTGCTGGTGGAACATTTCTTACAAAAAGCGGCTAAAATTCTTGGCAAAAAGAAGCCGACGCCTCCCAGGGAATTGTTCACCCTGCTTGGCACCTATCATTTCCCCGGAAATATCCGTGAACTTGAGGGTATGATCTTCGACGCGGTCAGCAGACATAAGTTCGGGGTACTCTCCATGGAACCATTCAGAGCGAAGATCACCGCCAGGGCTCCAGCTCAAAAAACAATTCAAATAAATGAACAGGAATTACTTAAGGAGGAATCTAAAAAGATAATATTTACGGATCAGTTACCTACTTTAAAAGATGCGGAACAAATGCTAATAACTGAAGCCCTGAAGCGTTCGAACGGTAACCAGACCATCGCTGCCCAGATGTTGGGATTAAGCAGAAAGGCGTTGAATAACAGATTGAGAAGGGCAAATAGATAACCAAAAAGGATGCCACATTTCTTCCCCTGAACCACAATCCTTCCTACCTATTATCCCCTGATTTTGAAGGAATAGCGATATATCTCCAACAAACCTTCCTTTTCAATTCGTGGCACCCCTTTGAATCTCTCCTTTCGTTTTCTATCTAACTATAAGTACCATGCTATACATGAAATTATGTCTCAGGAATAGATCCTGGCACACATATTGCATTAATAAATGTCAGAAGTTTGAAAAATTCAGTAGATCAAAATGGCCGCTTGTAGTGAACACTTCAGTGCTTTTTGGACGGGCTAAAGCCCGCAGTACGAACCCCTGGAAATCGACAAAACGGAGGAGGCACTTCTGATGGCATTTAAACACATCCTTGTGGTGGATGATGAAGCGAACATGCGAAACACCTTGGCTTTCATCCTTGAGACAGCGAATTATATGGTCAGCATAGCCGAAAGCGGCCGTAAGGCATTGCAAAGGGTTTTGGAGGCGGAGGAAAGCAACTGTCCGATCGACCTGATAATTACCGATATCGTGATGCCGGATATGGATGGCTTAGAATTGATAGATGAGATCAAGCGATTAAATCTTGAGCTACCCATTCTGGTAGTCACTGCTTATGGCAATAAAGAGATGATCAAAGAATTGAGCCGAAGGGGGTGCTGGGACTACCTCCCCAAGCCCTTTGAGGAAGATGAACTCATCAACCGCGTGGCTGCTTTACTAAACACATAAGTAGGAGGAGAACATGCGAAAGTTAATAAAAGTTCCGATTTTATTAGTAGGATTCACTGCGATGAACCTATCGGCCGGGGAGTTAAGCGGACAAATTCATCAAAGAGGAGATGCCACCAGAACCGTTTCTTTGAAACAGGCTATTGAGATCGCTCTGCAAGACAATCCCAGCCTTTTAGCCGCCAGGCACGATCTTCAGGCAGCAAGCTGGGGGGTGAAGAAATCCTACCTGGATCTGCTGCCGAAGGTAGATGTGGATTTCGACTATACACGACTGGATGAGGCCACGGTCAGGCGAGCCAATGTATTCGTACCTGTTGGTAGAGAGCTGATCAGGCAATTTGCTCCGGATCAAGACCTGAACGATATCAGACCCGGAGCCTGGGAGGACAATTACGGCACAACCATTACGGTCGTCCAGCCCATCTACAACGGTGGTGCCCGATGGGCCTCGGTGAGCCTGGCCCAGGCGGTGGAGATGGGGAGTAGATATTCTCTGGAAGAGAGGAAACAAGATGTGATCCTCGATACCAAAAAGGCCTATTTCAACGTCCTCAAGGCCCAGGAGATGGTTGCCCTGATGCGGGAGGCCTTGCAATCCACCCGGGAGCATCTGGAAAGTGCCCGTAAGATGCTAAAGGCAGGCATGCGCAGCCGTGCGGATGTCCTGCGCTGGGAGGTGAAACTGGCAGGTGACGAAGG
>DTYK01000176.1 GCA_012961925.1 Candidatus Latescibacterota bacterium | reverse complement strand
CGTGGGTTATAAGGAGGTCTTTATGAGGGAGTGTTTCCACTCTAAGGAGGCTGATGACAAGGACACCATAGCCCTTCTGGCGAAACAGACCGCTGAGAGGCTGCTTTCTGCATAACTTATTATGGAAGTCAAAAAAGTTGGAGAAGTGAGCAGGTAATGAAACTATAAGGGGTTGGCTATGGACTATGCCGAGAACTATTTGCGAACGGTTGAATTTCGCTATCCTGAATGGATCCCCTGTCGGGTGAACCTTATGCCCGCCACCTGGAAGAAATACAGGGAAGAGCTGGAGGAAGTGGTTTTACGTCATCCTCGGATCTTCGGCCCCTATGAGAAGGGGGAGAAGGACTTTAATGCCCTGCCGCCCGGTTACCGGCAGGGTGAATATTTCACCGATAGCTGGGGATGTGTCTGGTGCAACACCTTCGATGGGCTTGAAGGCCAGGTGGTGAAACATCCTTTGGAGAGCTGGGAGGCCCTGAAGGCCTACCAGCCGCCGGATCCTCTGGTTACTGCGGATAGGGGGCCGCAAGAGGACTGGGAGGTGGTTCGCAAGCACCTTCAAGAGGCCCAACAGAGAGGGGAGCTTGCTACCGGTGGACTTTCCCATGGCTTCATGTTTATGCGCCTCTATTACCTGCGCGGATTCGAAAACTTAATGATGGACCTTGTGGAAAATCCCCCTGAGCTTCATACCCTTATCGAGATGGTCCTGGATCACAACATGCGACTCATCAACAAATGGCTGGAGCTGGGTGTAGAGTTGATGTATTTCGGGGACGATCTGGGGTCCCAAAGGCAGGTGATGATGGGGCCTGAGTATTTCCGCAAATACATAAAGCCCTGTTACGCCCGGATGTTCGGGGCATGTCGGGAGGCGGACGTGCACGTTTATCTCCATAGCGACGGCCATATCCTGGAGATCATTGACGATCTCGTCGATTGCGGAGTTACCATTTTGAACCCCCAACTGGGAGCGAATGGGCTGGACGCACTGGTGGAG
Source organism: Candidatus Latescibacterota bacterium (assembly GCA_012961925.1). Lineage (GTDB taxonomy): Bacteria > Latescibacterota > MVCY01 > MVCY01 > DTYK01 > DTYK01. Next base: position 2,735 of record DTYK01000176.1, on the reverse strand, counting down.
AAGTGCAAAGGCAGGGTGTGCGTTGACCTGGATCTCAGCAGACAGGACTTCCCCTTCTGGTCCCCTGAAGCGATAAAGGAATACGTCCAGGAGGTGATGGCGAAGCTGGGTCTCAGAGAAGGAGGGCTGATGCTTTATGCCGAATGCGAACCGGATGTGCCGCTGGAAAATATCGAGGCTATCTGCCAGGCGTTTGAAGGATGTTGTTTTCATCCCTTTCACTTTATTTAAATCAAGGAGACTCTTATGCTTCAGTTTAATCAAAAAGGCTGTATTCCAAAAACTACGACTGCCGAGGTGACCTGTCGGACCAAAGGCATCACCTGCGAGTATCGTGTGGCGCAAGGTGAGAATCCATCCTCGCTACGGGAAATTTACTATCAAGGCAGGGAGGTCTGCCGCCTCACCTTTGGCGGCCACTGGACACTGGACCTGGAAGCCCATGCGCTGGCTGGTCTGGATTTTATCCGCAGCCACGGCCGCGATGAGGTCACCCCAGCCACAGCCACCACCGGCAACGCCATTACCCACTGGTATCTTCAGTTACACGATAAACCCATCTTGATCGTTCGCCGCAAGCTGCACCGTTTAGCCGAAGAGATGCGGGAAGACCTCTATTTTCACACGGAATCGGTGATGACCAAGAGACTCATCCGACTGAAGGAGGCAGAGGCGGTCGTTATTCTGGATGAAGGTACAGAGGCAGTTCTGGATGGCAAGAGGGTACGGCTTTGCTCAACCGGATGGATGAACCAAAATCTCTGGTGTTTCGGCCCCCTGGCTGAGAAGATTCGGCAGACACCCAAGCTAAGAATAACCCTTGTCCCTGATCTGGAGCTACCCGGAGCTTACCTGCTTAAGGGTGAGCCTAATAAACTCTCCGTCGAGATACAATCCAAGCAGGAGCTGGGGAAGGCAGAGGTAATGCTTTGTGGTGCAGTCCAATGTTGCCAAAGGGTTCATCTTTCTAAAGGGAAAAATCCACTTTCCATTAAGGTTATCTCTGAGCAAGAAGGGTTCCTCCCCGTCTGTGTGCTAATTGAAGGTAAGGACTTTGTGGCAATCAGGGTATTTGAATGTTTTGTCATTCCCACTGAGGTGAAGTCGCCGGACCACCGGTTCAACGGGGTTTATGTGGAGTATCTCCGTTCCATGCACGAACGGCACTTCTTCAATGCGGTGCCGGAGGAGGACCCTCGGGGAGAGATGCGCTACCATCATGGGTTCTGGCCGCGCAACATCCACGGAGGCTACCTTTACCGATTCGGCTTCGATGAGTTGGGACTTGAAGTCACAAAGGCATTCGGCTACCTTCTGGAGAAGTATCGTTTCCTGTTCGATGCCTACTCGCTCCGTGGCGAGGAGGTCTTCTCTAATCCCCTGGTCTCGATTTCCAACGATGGGGTTGGCTTCTACCTCTTTCAGGCTGGGAAGATCCTGCTCCGTAAGCCTGAGGTCTTTGACGAGGATTTTCGCCGGGGGATTGCCGCCGCCGTGCAGTGGCTTAACTGGTCGACCCACTGGAATGGCCTTTTGGTGGACAAGACCGAGGCGGTGGACCATTGCCGCTCGGAGCGGTTAAGTGGCAACCCCTATTCCCAGGGGATATGCATGGCTGGTTTAAAGATCATCTCGAGAGCACTGAAGCTCGTGGATGAGCTCCTGCTGGCTGAGGAGGCCGAGAGGGTTTTCGAGCGGCAGATGAAGGGCTTCGAGGAGCTTTATCGCAAAGTGGGGTATTTCAGGGATCTATTGGCTGGTCCACCCGCTCGGCTGTCGGACTATTCCATGCCGTGCCCCAGTGCCTTTCTTTTGGATCCCGAGGTTGACGACCAACGGCTCATTGAACTTATGGACAAGACCATCGCGGTGCTTTTGGAGAAGCAGACCGCTCCCCATAACCGATGGATGATAGAAGGATCTCCCGGTGCCACCGGCGCGAGCTATGGCCAACTGGGTACTATTGCCAGCTTGTTGAACCTCGGACGGCCTAATGAGGCGTGGGGTTTTCTGAATGAGCTGCTGAATTACGCTGAGTCCACCAATTTGAAATACGTGCTTCCGGAGGGCATATTCTTCAAGAGGAATGAAGAAGAAAGCGATGAAGGCAAGTTCGCTGCTGAACGCTACGAGCGGGTACGACGTCACTGCATGGAGCGAACGCCTTGGCTCTATCATAAGGGAAGCGAGAAGCTCTTCGGCTTTCCATCCAATCCGGGCAACCTGGTGCATATGAGCTACTACCTCTTCGTGGTGGACCTGATCTGTGGGATATCGCATGGCGAGGACGAGAAGACCCTGCGGATTGCACCCAAAGTCCCCGCTGCCTGGGAGAGCTTCGCCGTGAAAAACTATCGGACACGGTTCGGAGAGCTTTCCTACCACTTGAAAAGGAGGGCAGAGGGGATCTCTTTGGAGCTAACTAAACCTTTGGTCGCTGCGGAGGTAGTTCTTGGCCCTTTGCCAGAGGTTCGACGGATTGCAATCAATGGGGTGGAAGTGGAACCGAAACTTTCGGAAACACCGGAGGGGATGGCAGCAAAGGTTAGATGTTCTGGAGAGCTGGGGACAATTTCGGTGGAGGTGTCTTGAGAACCCACCCAGACTTCAGGGCGACGCGAGGATGTTTTGTGATGCAATTGGCAAACTCTAACCTCACTTCATAAGGCGAGATATTAGAATTTATATCAAGTTTTTGGAGACGATCCAATTCCCGATTCGAAGCGAAACCTCGT
>DTYK01000175.1 GCA_012961925.1 Candidatus Latescibacterota bacterium | reverse complement strand
TCTCAAGGTTATCCAGGGCCTGGAGGTAGGTTACCCACGCGTTACTCACCCGTCCGCCACTAGAATTACAGATTAAACGATATATCCACGGAAACCGCAGACATTACGTATAATCCATAATTCCCGTACGACTTGCATGTATTAGGCACACCGCGAGCGTTCGTCCTGAGCCAGGATCAAACTCTCCATTAAGAATCATCCAATCATCATGGGGCCTTTTATCAGCTCAAGACCTGTGCACGTTATTCAATTTTCAAAGAGCCTTTTTGTATCCTCTAATATAACAAATTTGACGTAACTTGTCAATATTTTTTTCGTAAATTTCTAAAAATCTTTAGACAACACCTTAACTCGACCTAAACTAACGATAACCCTCTCTGCTGAACCGCACCAAATATAATATAATCTTCAACCAATGTCAAGCCCTTTTTATGAGGTTGCTGAAAAACTCGGAGAGCCCCAACCTCCATGCCTAAGCGGAGCTTTTGAGCCTCAGAAACCTCCTCTTCCCTACCTTAAGTACCTCACCGCCCTTTATATTGATATGAATTTCTGGATCGGATACCCTCACGCCGTCAATGCTCACCCCGCCTTGCTGAATCAGTCTTCTGGCCTCGCTACTGGATGTGGCAAGTCCGGAAGAGGTCAAAAGACGAACGATCCAGATTGAACCCTTGTCGGTCTGGTATTCAGGAATATCTTCGGGCACTTCACGCTCTCGAAAAACGGCGTCGAACTTTCGCTCTGCCGTATCCGCTGCGGTCACGCCATAATACATCGAAACCAACCGCCGCGCCAGACGTCTTTTAAGATCCATGGGATTGACTGAAGGGTCGGCCAGCATCCTCTTTATCTCCTTTAGCTCCGACGAGGGGACATCGGTGGCAAGTTCAAAATAAGGGTAGATGAGCTGATCGGGAATGGACATGGTCTTGCCGTAAATCTCTTCCGGCGGTTCGTCAACACCAATGTAATTCCCGAGGCTCTTGCTCATCTTCTCTGTCCCATCGGTTCCAACCAGGAGAGGCATGAGTAAGGCCACCTGTGGTTCCTGACCATATTCGCGCTGAAGATCCCTTCCCATAAGTATATTGAACTTCTGGTCCGTTCCCCCAAGTTCAACATCAGCCTCCAGTTTAACGGAGTCATAGGCCTGACAGAGAGGATAAAGTACCTCGTGGACTCCGACGGGCTTTCCCTGACTCAACCTCTTTGCAAAATCATCTCGTTCGATCACCCTGGCCAATGTAGCCTTGGCAGCCAACAGTATCACGTCCTCAAAGGTCATCCTGCCCAGCCACTCGCTGTTGAAGACGACATGGGTCTTTTCAGGGTCGAGAATCTTCGAATACTGCTCCTGATAAGTCCTGGCATTTAACTTGACCTCTTCGCTGGAAAGTTGCCTTCGCGTCTTAGAGACCCCACTCGGATCACCGATCATGGCCGTAAAATCTCCAATAATTATATACACCTCGTGGCCAAGATCCTGAAATTGCCTTAGCTTCCGGAGCACAACAGAAATCCCCAGGTGGATGTCCGGAGCCGTGGGATCCATTCCAAGCTTGATCCTGAGGGGCCTATGATCCTTAATTGATCGTTCTACCTTTGCAGCAAGCTCCTCCTCAGAAATGATCTCGGCTGCACCCCTTCTGATCATATCCACTTGTTTGTCTATACTGAACATAGGCAATCTCCTGTAACTGTTTTGAAAATATAATATAACCACCTTCCGTGTGTTTAGCAAGAAAAATATGCGCTCAGCGTACCTCAGACAAGCCCGTTAAAGGGATAATGGGGCGCATAGACCTCGGATTTCCGCTTGACTTATACCCCCGGATTGGCTATTTTAAAAGCAGATTGAAGATACTGTAGCGGAGTGAGCCGAAGACGGTTCCGGTGAAGGCTTCGGGCCGTCCTTTCTTTTTCGCTCAAGCCTTTTCGTAAAAGGTTTGAGCGAAAACGCCCACCACACATCCCCCAACAGAGTTTGTTGGGTTGGAGTTTTTAGGCTTTCATCCCCTGATAGACTCAGCGGTTTGTCTTGCCCGGGATGAAATGCTAAAGCATTAACTCC
>DTYK01000174.1 GCA_012961925.1 Candidatus Latescibacterota bacterium | reverse complement strand
TGCAAGACCTGTGGTGCAAAGTTGTGAGTAAGGGGCAATACGGGACTTCAGCGGGAGGGGTCAACAGGCCATATCCCCGATTGAGGCCGTAAGGCAGGATTTTGCAGATAGATAGCTATAATGTGTGAAAAGCGGATGTCTCCTGTGACGGAGGCTTATAGCTTGTTCGTAAAGGAGGGGGTGGGAAATGGCAGTAAAGAAGGGAAACGTAGAGACCACGCCTCCTGTTGAGGAGAAACGAGAGGTGGTTCGTGATGAGTATTGGCAACTGGCGGACGATTTTGTCCAGATAGTGAACAGGGCCAGACAGAGCTATCAGGAGAGATCTCCCGGGAGGGAGATAGACTTTGCCTCGCTCTTCATGGGTTCGCGTTCCGGTATAATATGCATGGCTGATGAAGAGGGCATCCCGAAGATCACTGTCACCGGTGAAGAGACGGATAATCAGGGGGAGAAGAGGACCCAGCGTTTTTTCATAGGGCTTCAGGCGGGAGCAGCTACAAAGGACAAGGCATTTCTCAGTGCTAACCTTGCTAAGGAGGAGACAACCGTCAAGGAATTTGAGGTTTCGGCCCAGGGCCACCGGCTGATCAGGGAGGCCATTGATAAGGCTAAAGAGGTCGGTGAAAAGATCCAGCGGAAGATAGACGAGGAGAATTATGAGTGGTACCCATGGCACCACGTCGAACCCTCCCAGATGTCGATCAACGAGGACAAAGAACCGAAGATCAATCTGGATCTGGTTGTCAGCCTCGTTGCCTCCGGCCGACAGGTGATCAAAAACGAACTGGGCGCAAAGCTGGAGGGCGTCAAGGTCCTATTCGTCAAATGGACGGAGAATTTTGAGTACGCCGACACAGATGGGACAAGGATAGATCATGTTGTCCCACGTCTGGGGTTCACCATCCAGGTGAAGACCAAAGACGGATCAGAGGCCTTCGGGGCCATTCGAGGTGCCATGGGTGGGATGGAGATATTGGGGCGATATGGTGATGTCCCTCGTGAAAAAGATGAGTCCGACAGAGATTACTACGTCCGTGTGGTGACAGAACTGGCAAAGGAAGTGGCCAAGGAGGCTATAGATCTGGACCGAGCCCAGGGCGCCGGGATCCTTGGCACCGAATGTCCGGTGATCCTCTCCCCACAGGTGACGGGTGCGCTGGTGCACGAGGTCTATGGCCACACCAGCGAGGGTGATATAGTATGTGAAAACAGGCGTTCAAAGACGGCTCACCTCACATTAAAGAGCAGGATCGGTGCCCAGGTAAGCGACTACCCCAACTTCACCATCGTAGATACGGGTGCGCCGGAGATGAAGTTGGGGAGGAAACGGATAAAATATAATTTTGGCAGTCTGGTTGTCGATGAACAGGGGTGTCCGGCCAAGGAGACCCTCTTGATCGAGCGGGGTATTCAGGTGAATGTCCTCAACGACAGGTTTACATTTAACGAGATCCTTGAGGGCCTGAAGGAGGAGATAGCCGAAGGGATCAGGAAGCATGGGCTCACAGGCAACGTACGAAGGGATAAGTATGATATGCCTCCTCAGGTCAGGATGACCAATACCTATCTTCTGCCGGATGAAAACGGTCCGAATTCTCTAAAAGAGATGGCCGCCAAGATCCCCAAGAACAAGAAAGGGGTGTATATTAAGACCTGTCATGGGGCATGGGTGTCGCCCGATGACGGGACGTTTACGATCCACGGCAACCTCTGCTACCTCATCGAAAACGGCACGGTGACCGATAAACCTGTCAAAGGTGTGAGGTTGACCGATAACGTGGCCAAGTTCGTCGGCAAGATCAAGTCGGTCGGCTCTTCAAAGACGATAGATCGCACCTTCACAGGGTACTGCGGCAAGGACAGCCAGTGGGTGCCTGTAGAGGGCGGTGGACCTCTGGTATATCTGGAAAACGCCAAATTGGGCGGAGGCCACTACCGCTCGTGGAGCGAGCTTGTCAAGGAATACGTTCGCCAGCACGATCAGGTGCTCAAGGGACAACGCACCAGGGATGGCGTCCATCTCCCCGAATTTGCTGAAGAGATAGACAAGAAGATCCCGCAGGCTAAGGTCTGCCTGTTGACCGTTGCCATGCCGCCCGATGATGAGGTGGACTGGATCACCGGCAGAAGGGAATACTCCGAGTTCTCCCTCCGAGACGGTGAACTGATCGAGGGGGGTGATTGGTTTGAGTGAGAGGAACACCGTTGTGGAAGGTCAGGAATACAAGGCCGAAGAGGCCCGATCGCTCAGAGAAGAGGTATTTCGCAAGATATGTAAACGGGAGATCAAACGCTTTCATAGGGCTGTAAACGAGTCGATCAGGGACCTGTTATCACAGAGGTTCGATCAGGCCGAAGGGCATGAGGAGTTTCAGAGATATGTGGATCTCTGCACCACCGTCAAGAACATCCTTCGCATGATCGATCCGTTAATTGAAAAGTTACCCTCGTTGTTTGCGATCACCGGCGAGAGGAGCAACTGGGACATCTATCTTTCCGGTCTTGCTAAGCTCAACCGTCAACTGCCGGAATCCCACCTCTTCGGCTCCCTACTCTCCGCTTACAGGCTGGATGAACTTCAGGAAAAGTTGTTCGCCTTCTCCGGGCGTTGGCTTGACTACCTGAGCGAGGCCCACAAGGTCCTGGGCCAGTTAGATGAATATCTGGATAATACGATCAAGGGCCGTGAGGTGATGGAGAACTTTAAGACCGAAAATGAAGAATTACTCAGGACATATGCCTCTCTTAAGAGCTGGGAGACGGAAGAGGATCTGGACCAGTTCTTCGATGATCTTGCGGACTTTTTAGAGTCGAGCATTGAGGTCTTCATCTCCGGCCCTCTCCAACTTTATCTGATGATAGGACGGGACACCTTTCTCCTGATCTTCAAGGCCCTGACCGTCCGTAAGATCGGTGAGTTAACGGGGGATGAAAGGCAATATGTGGAGCTGATGGCGCTGCACGACTTCGTGTACGATTTGATTGAGAAATCCGAGACACTTGGCATCTTTCAGGAGGTGTTGGAGCGGTCCGGGGAGAGGTATACCGAACTTTTAAAGGAGGAACACCTCAGGTTGCGAGGGCAGATTCCCGGAAAACATCGGAAACGGAGGTTCATCGAGCATTTTGAAAGTGGAGCGCTCTTTAAAGAAGAGAAAAGAACTTCCTCTTGACAAGAATGAAAAGGTAATGTATATTGGGCTAAAAAAGTTTGGTGTTAGGTTCAAAGAGGAAGACATCAATGTCTTCTGGCAAATGTAGACCGGAAGACATTCTTATTATCCAGGGTAGGAGATGGATATCACCACGCTCAAGAGCGAGTTACAACAAAAAGAAGAAGAGCTAAGGATCCTGCGGCAGATTGCCCGGATCATAAGTTCAAGCCTGGATCTGGATGAGATCCTGAGGCAGATTGTGGAAATAGCGGCTTCTGCAAGTGGAGCCGATTCCTGCCTTATCTATCTCTTTGATTACGAAAACGAAGAGCTGGTTTTGCGGGCATCGAAGAACCCTGATCCCAGGATTCTGGGCAGGATAAAATTAAGGATAGGTGAGGGGATTACTGGCTGGGTGGCCCGTGAGAAGAAGGTCGTTGCTATACCCAGGGGCGCAAGGGAAGACAGGCGGTTTAAATTCTTTCATAATCTTCCAGAAGATAGATTTGAGGCCTTCCTGTCCGTGCCGATAATCGCCAGGGATGAATTGATAGGAGTGATCAACGTTCAACATGAGGGTGAACATCAACATACACCGAGCGAGATAAACCTGCTCTCCGCAATCGCTGAATATGTGGGAAGTGCTATTGAGAACGCCAGGCTGTATGAGGAGACAAGGAAAAAGGCGATACAACTGGATCTTCTATCGCAGATAAGCCAGACAATAGTCTCAAACCGCTATCTGAAAGAGATGCTGCAGTTGATCGTCACCATGACCGCCCAGGTTATGGGTTCCAAGATCTGTTCGATAATGCTTTTGGATGAGAAGAAACAGGAATTATTTATCGGTGCCACCCAGAGCCTGAGCGATGAATATATCAACAAACCGAATTTGAAGGTCGGCCAGTCCATCAGTGGCAGGGTTGTGAAGGAGAAAAGGCCCATCACCGTCCTGGATGTGACCAAAGAGCTTGGATACATGTATCCCCAGATTGCCAAAAGGGAGGGCATAGTCTCGATGCTTACGGTCCCGATGATGATCAAAGACCGCGTGATCGGCGTGATCAACAGTTATACCTCTCATGAGCATATATTTACCGATGAAGAGATAAAGGTCCTGCAGGCGGTAGCTAATCAAGCAGCCGTGGCTATTGAGAGCACCAACCTTACCCAGGAGATATTGGCGGCGAAGGAAGCCTTGGAGACCCGCAAGCTTGTTGAAAGGGCAAAGGGGTTTCTGATGCAGGAGCTGTCGTTGACGGAAGACCATGCCTATAAGATAATCCACAGAAAAGCAATGGATCTCAGGAAAACGATGCGTGAAGTAGCCGAAGCGATTATTTTATCGTTCGAGGTGCGAAAAAAGTCTTGACAAAGAGCTGAGATTGTCTTATTTTTATTTCAACGGACAAAGGCGTTCTGGAAAAGGGCGCCTTTTTATTTTGTGTGAAAGGTTTCCGGCCTATGTATTACCTATCTTGGTGGTTGCATGGTTTCTTCCCGGGATCGCACCTTTATAGAGAAATCTGGACACAGGCGTCCTGACATCCAATGACGGAGATCGGGCGCCTTTTTATTTTCCGGGAGTAAAAAAAATGTCTCAAAGAGAAGTTGGGGATGAGGTATTGCCTCGTGATAGCAAAGTGTGTCTGAATAAACCCCCGCATTCCGGACAAGGGAGGCCCCTGCGCATAGCCATGGCCCAGATTAACACCACCGTTGGCGATTTAGAAGGCAATTTTGAGAAGATACGTGAGTATGTGCGTAAGGCAAAAGATCTTCAGGTTGATGTGGCTTCCTTCCCGGAACTGGCAATAACAGGCTATCCTCCGGAAGACCTCCTTTTAAAACCCAGATTTGTCCAGGATAATCTAAGGCAGCTTGAAAGGTTGGCCAGGAGTATAGAAGATATCGTTGTGGTGGTCGGTTTTGTCGATAGATTGGGGACAGAGATATATAATGCGGCAGCGATAATTCATAAGGGGGAGATTTGCGGAGTATACCATAAGATGCTCCTGCCCAATTATGGTGTTTTTGATGAGAAACGCTATTTTAATCCTGGCCAGAGGCCTTTGATCTTTAAAACAGATGGGGTTGTTTTCGGTGTAAACATCTGTGAGGACATCTGGCACGAAGATGGACCTACAAGGAGACAGGCCTCTTTGGGAGCGAGTCTGATCTTGAATATCAACGCCTCCCCATATCATGCAGGAAAGATAAAGGAGAGGGAGGATATTGTTTCTCGCCAGGCCAGAGATAACCGGGTGTTTATCACTTATACCAACCTGGTCGGCGGCCAGGATGAACTGGTCTTTGATGGTCAGAGCATGGTCGTGGATGACGAGGGCAAGACTATCGCCCGGGCCGAGCCTTTTAAGGAAGATCTGCTGGTAATAGATTTAAACGTTCCACCCACCCTTAGGGAAACAAAGGGTGCAATCACAATAGCAAAGGAATTTCCGGAGGAAAGACCACCCTTACCTGAGAGGGAGGTCAGGGAGTTAGAACCTGTTGAAGAGATTTATCAGGCCCTGGTTTTAGGGCTTAAGGATTACGTCTCAAAGAACGGCTTCAAAAAAGTGATAATCGGCCTGAGTGGCGGGATAGACTCCTCCTTGACCGCTGCCGTTGCAGTTGATGCCATGGGTAAGGACGGAGTCTACGGCGTATTTATGCCCTCTGAATACACTTCTGAAGAGAGCAGAGAAGATGTAGAGGCCTTGGTAAAGAATCTCGGCATACATATGGAGGTCATACCGATCACGGAGATTTTCGGGGCATATCTTAGGGTCTTTGCTCCGGTATTTAAGGGCTGTCCACAGGACGTGACCGAGGAAAACTTACAGGCACGTATCAGGGGTAATATCTTGATGGCCCTTTCGAATAAATTCGGCTGGCTTGTCCTCACCACGGGGAATAAGAGTGAAGTCTCAACCGGTTACTGTACGCTCTACGGCGACATGGTGGGTGGGTTCGGGGTGATTAAGGATGTCCCCAAGACACTTGTGTATGAACTGGCCAGGTTTAGAAACGAACTTGAAAACGGAGAGATCATACCTGAGCGTGTATTGAGAAAACCGCCAACAGCAGAATTAAAGCCGGATCAGAAGGACACGGATACCTTACCGCCCTATGAAATCCTGGATCCAATCTTAAAATCCTATATAGAGGAAGACAAAAGTTTTCAAGACATTATTCGCCAGGGCTACGATGGAGGAATTGTCTCCAGGGTCATCCGAATGGTGGATGGTAATGAGTACAAGCGCCGCCAGGCACCTCCGGGGATTAAGATCACACCAAAGGCCTTTGGAAAGGACAGGAGAATGCCGATAACGAACAGATATAAGGGGTTTAAGATCATCCCATGGAGAGAATAATTGCAGGGTAAAGGCCAGGGGACGGTATCTATCTAAAAGATGGGTGTCGGAGATGTCTTTTGAAGATCTTGTTGAGAGAATAACACCTACACTCAAGTACAGGGCCAAAAGACTTAATGGGTGCTCGTCGTTCTTTGATGATGAAGACCTCTTTCAGGAGGCACTTTTGCATCTCTGGATCCGCTATAAGAATAACGAGTTGGATGATAAGAACGATAACTACATCCTCCAGAGTTGCGTCTTTCATCTTAAGAACTATTTACGTAAGAACAGGGATAAGGCTGTGGTTGTCAGCCTTGACGAACCCATAGATGAAGATGGGACCCCTCTGAGGGAGACGCTGGCTGACAACTCGGAGGGTTTGAAAGCATCTTTAGAGGATGAGCTGCTTATTGAGAGCATAAAATCAAATGGTTTGACAAAAAGAGAACAACAAGTTTTGACTCTTTCCTTAGAAGGGTTCACTGTCAGGGAGGTGGGGAGAAGGTTGGGCATTTCGCATGTGAGGGTTGTGCAGATAAAGAATCGGATCAGGTCCAAATGTGAGAGGCAATTCAAGGAGGGGTTACCAAAATGATAGGTTTTTTACTTTAATATCTTTGTGAGACACATTGGTGTGTAGCGAATAATAAGATGACAATGGCGTTCTTGAAGAAGAACGCCATTTTTATTTTCAGCCATTCCTGGGTACCTTATGGGCACATGGTTTACCTGGGTTTGAGACCGGAGGTGGGGTATGGATAATTATTTTGCACCTTTGAAGTGCAGAAGCCCATAGCACGTCGGGAGCGACACGGTCACCCGAATTAAGATTAAAAAGGACGTGAGTTATAAACCCGAATTAAATCCCGGAGAGCAGAACGACGTGGGATTATCCTAAGGAGGCAGAAAGATGATAAGGAGATTTACAAAAATGGCAGCGGTCATTTTATTGGTAAGCACTATTGTTATAGGTATGCCAGGGATGAAGTTATTTGCAGAAGAGGGAATCCTTTCCGGTACGGAATTTGAGCTTAGCGGAGATATAGCGATAAATTCTAAATACGCCTGGAGAGGATTTATCCTGGATGATGATCCGGTAATGCAATCGGGTTTTTATGTGAGTGGCCATGGTATAACCTTGGGCATCTGGGGAAGTATGGATATGGGTGCTGAGGACAGCCTGAATTCCGACGAAGTGGATTATCTCTTTGATTATACCAGGGAATTTGGGATCTTAAGTGTCTCGGGGGGCCATACCTATTACGACTTCCCTGCCGGTGACGCTGCCAGTAGGGAATTTTACGTTGGGTTAGGGTTTGATATACCTGCTTCACCAGCTCTAACCTGGTATCACGATTACGGGGAGGAGGATTCAGGTGGCGGAGAGGGTGATTATGTAGCTTTGGAATTCGGGTACAGTTTCCCTATAACTAATAGTTCAATTACTTTTGATGTAGGCGGACATGTGGGTTACAACAGCAGGTTATTTATCAGTGGTGAAGGTCAAGATACTGCTATCAGTTTAGGAATTAACATTCCGCTTACGGAAAAGGCCTCAATTAGTTCTAACATCAACTATTCAATTCCCTTTGGGGACCTAAAAGAACCTGACGATGGAAATCAAGGTGATGAGTTCTACGGAGGTATCACCTTGGTCTTCACCCCATAAGGGACCAAAAGTCTTACGACGTTTAAGGATAGCTTAAGAAAGCGCGCCAAGATCGCCAAAAGTATATAGCTTGTAATGCTGAAGAAAGCAAAGGGAGGTGATAAAGGTGGAAATAAGGCGTTCGATATTGTGTCTGGGCCTGTTGCTTCTACTGCTCAGTTTACCCCTGGGTGTCTTTGCTCAGGCTCCCGATCCAACCGGAGCGGAGACCTTAAAGAATAATCCAGGTGCCCCGGCGGATTACGTGTGGGTGTTAGTCTCTGCGTTTTTAGTCTTTTTCATGCAGGCGGGTTTTGCGATGGTGGAGGCGGGTTTCTGCCGGGCCAAGAATGCCACCAATCTCATGGCAAAGAACCTTATGGACTTTGCCCTGGGTTCTATTGCCTATATGATGGTCGGTTTTGCCCTTATGTTCGGTGCAGACAGGCTCGGACTTTTGGGGACCACAGGATGGCTTCTGCTCGGTGCAGAACATGATGTGGGAAGATATCTCCTGTACATGTTTCAGGTCGTCTTTGCCGCTACAGCAGCGACGATCGTCTCAGGAGCGGTGGCTGAAAGATTGAAATTCAAGGCCTATTTTATTTACAGCATTTTTGTTTCAGCCATTATCTATCCCATCTATGGTCATTGGGTCTGGGGAGGTGGCTGGCTTTCTGAGCTACCCTTCGGCCTGGGCCACCTCGATTTTGCTGGTTCAGGCGTGGTCCATGTCATCGGTGGGACGGTCGGGCTGGCGGGAGCGATTGCTCTGGGGCCAAGGTTCGGGAAATATAATAGCAAAGGTCAACCCCGGCCAATCCCGGGCCATAGTATTACCCTGGCAGCTCTGGGGACGTTTATCCTCTGGTTTGGCTGGTTCGGTTTTAATCCAGGGTCAACCCTTTCTGCACATGAGCTAAGGATATCTGTAATTGCGGTGAATACCAATCTGTCGGCAGCAGCAGGCGCAATAGCTGCCCTCATGTTCTCTTATCTCCGCACAAAGAAGTATGATGTAGGGATGGGTTTAAACGGTGCTCTTGCTGGGCTTGTAGCCATAACTGCACCCTGTGCCTGGGTGGAGGCCTGGGCGGCGGTGGTAATCGGCCTTATAGCCGGGATTCTGGTGGTTGTTAGCGTCCTTTTTCTGGAGAACCGTGGGGTTGACGACCCTGTTGGTGCGGTCAGTGTCCACGCCACAAACGGGATCTGGGGATTGATCTCTCTGGGATTATTTGCCAATGGTACCTATGGAAACTATACCACAGAAGCCCCCTTGGTCAAAGGGCTGTTTTATGGTGGCGGCACAGGCCAGTTAATTGCCCAATTGATCGGGGCAGCGGTCGGTTTTGCCTGGGCCTTTGTTCTGGGTTTTATCCTCTTCAAGACCATGGACGTCCTCTTTGGAATAAGGGTACCACCCGATGAGGAGCTTATGGGTTTGGATATTCCCGAACACGGTTCGCCGGCTTATCCCAATTTTCCCTACCGTGAATATATTAACAGATGAGCGGGGATAAAAAATGAAACTGATTCAGGCAATTATCCGTGTTGAAAAGTGGCAGGATGTCAGGGCGTCTTTGGAAAAATCAGGAATAGCCGGGCTCAATATCACCGAGGTGGAAGGTAGGGGCAGGCAGAAGGGGCTTAAACAGCAATGGAGGGGAGAGGTCTACACTGTAGATCTGATACCGAAGATAAAGCTGGAGATTGTGTTGGACGATGAGGATGTGGAGAGGATTGCTGGTGCGATATTGAAATCCGCCCGGACAGGTAATATCGGGGATGGAAAGATCTTTGTGATGCCGGTTGAAGAGGTGATCCGGGTGAGAACGGGAGAGCGAGGTAAGGAGGCTATCTAAGTCCTGAGGCATAACCTCCGGACGAAATTTCGTAGCCTTCCTGTCGAAAATTCAACTAAACCCGGATCCGGAAAAACATCAAATGAGTGAAGCAACCTCCCGCAGGTTCAGAACCTGCGGGAGGTTCCGGCGAGAGCAATAAAAATTTTCGAAAGGGGGTTACCAAAGGGGTGGGATTTTTACTTTACTATAACAGTGGGCACACGGGGGTGCTTCCATGACCAAGAAACATCGGCGTTCTTGAGAAAGGGCGCCTTTTTTATTATTTTGTCACCATGAGGAAAAACCATGAAGATGATCGAATGCGTGATCCGTCCTGAAAAGTTGAACGGTGTAAAGCAGGCCCTGGCAAAGATAGGAATATTAGGGATAACGGCTATAGAGGTCAAGGGCTCAGGACGTCAGAAGGGGAAGATGGTGGACAGTAAAGGTGAGAGCACGATTGAGTTTCTCCCTAAGGTCCTGCTTAAGATGGTGGTTAAGGACCAGCAGTTACCCCAGGCATTGGAGATGATCACCAGTTCGAGTCGCACAGGAAGCATCGGTGATGGTAAGATCTTCGTTTCCAACATCGAGGAGGCTATAAGGATCAGGACGGGACAAAGAGGCGACGCGGCGCTTTAGAGGGGAGGAGAATCTATGACACCAGAGGAGATACTGAAGTTTGTTAAGGATCAGAACATCGAGATCATTGACCTGAAGTTCAACGACTTACCGGGATTATGGCAACACTTCTCTATCCCGGCGTCTGAGCTGATCGAGATTGCTGATCCGACAAAGGGGATCTGGGTTGAGGGGATTGGTTTTGATGGCTCATCAATAAGGGGTTTTCAGAAGATTCAGGAATCGGACATGATTCTGATGCTCGACCCGAAGACTGCGGTGATCGACCCAGCCTGTGAGGTACCTACATTAAGCATCATCTGCAATATCTACGACCCCATCACCAAGAAACCCTATTCCAGGGACCCCCGCTACATTGCTGAGAAAGCCGAAGAGTATCTGAGGAGTACGGGGATTGCCGACACATCATACTGGGGCCCTGAGATGGAATTTTTTATCTTCGATGACATAAGGTTTGACCAGAAGGAGAATTGTGGTTATTATTATGTTGATTCTATCGAAGGAGAATGGAATTCGGGCAGGGAGGAGAACCCAAATTTAGGTTATAAGCCGCGTTATAAGGAAGGCTACTTTCCCGTTCCTCCCCATGATTCCTTGCAGGATTTGCGCAGCGAGATAATCCTGACGATGATTCGGACAGGGATCCCTGTTGAGGTGCATCACCATGAGGTTGCCACTGCCGGCCAGGGGGAGATCGATATGAAGTTCGACACCCTGGTTAATACAGCAGATAAGTGTATGTGGTATAAATATATTGTCAAAAATATCTGTCGCAAACATAAGAAGGTTGCAACCTTCATGCCCAAGCCTCTGTTTGGGGACAATGGTTCGGGCATGCATACGCATCAATCCCTCTGGAAGGACGGTAAAAACATCTTCTTTGATCCCCAGGGTTACGCCCTCCTGTCCAGGGAGGCCCTCTACTATATTGGCGGGTTGCTTAAACATTCTCCAGCACTCATGGCCTTTTGTGCTCCGACAACGAACTCCTATAAACGGCTTGTCCCAGGGTTCGAAGCACCTGTGAATCTTATTTACTCGCATAGAAATCGCTCTGCAGGGGTGCGGATTCCCGTCTATACTGAGAACCCGAAGACAAAGCGGATTGAGTACCGTCCTCCGGATAACTCCTGTAATCCCTATCTGGCGTTTTCGGCTATGCTCATGGCAGGATTGGACGGGATTGAGAACAAGATCGATCCTGGCGAACCGATGGATAAGGATGCCTACGAGTTGTCCGGGGAGGAGGCAAGGGAGATAAAGACCGTCCCAGGCTCTCTGGAAGAGGCGCTGGATGCCCTCGAAGAAGATCACGACTTTCTCTTAAAGGGTGATGTCTTCACAAAAGATGTGATCGAGGTCTGGATAGAGTACAAGCGTGAGAGGGAGATCGATGCGATTCGACTCCGGCCACATCCCTATGAGTTTTATCTCTATTTCGATATCTAACGGGGTTCCGAGACCCCTGTTCTTAACTGACGTTTTCCGACCCTGTCGATGTTGAACCGGAAATGGGCCGGGGGTTTTTCCCCTCGGCCCAGGCAGATTATTTTTTTCGCAGATTCTGCCTAATTTTTAAGCAAAACAGGTAGTTCCGATGATCACAATTCTGATCGCTGATGATGAGGAAAGGATTCAGGCGACACTGACACGGATATTGCGCCAGGAGGGTTATTCAGTACAGGAGAATTGGAACCGGAACGGCGTTATCAAGATGGTCAAAAAGGGGACTGTTAAGGAGATAGCGTCTTTAAAGGATACGATTATAGAATTAGAAAGTTCATTATATAGGCAAAGAGAGGGTATGTTATACAGATCAATCCTGCAGGCGGTTGAGAAGCCTCTGTTGGAACATGTGCTGGAGCGGACCGGAGGCAATCAGCTTAAGGCTGCCAGGATCCTTGGGATAAACCGGAACACCCTGCGCGCCAAGATAAGGAAGTTGGGCATTGAGGTCAGGAAAAGTGAGCAGAGAGTTAGTCGCCGATAGAGATTACAGGGTACCTGCCGGCTGTGGTATTGTCGGAGTGATGAACCAGAAAGGCGAGCGTTTCAGTGGCGAGGCGATCACCAAATCCATCGCCACGATGCGCGAACGTACCAATGGTCTGGGAGGTGGGTTTGCTGCCTATGGGATATATCCAGATTTCAAAGAGTTCTGGTGTTTTCATCTCCTGTACGATACTCAGCAGGCAAAATTGGATACCGAAGAGTGGTTGAAGGTATATTACCGGATTGAGAAGGAAGAGCCGATCCCAACCGCTGATGTAGAGGCAATAGAGCCACGGCACCATCTCTGGCGTTATTTTTTGGAGCTTAGAAACCACACGGAAAAAGAAGAGCTGAAATTAACGGAAGAGGATCTGGTGATAAATACTGTGATGAAGGTAAACCGTGATATTGAGGGTGCTTTTGTTGTCTCTTCTGGAAAGAATATGGGTATATTTAAAGGGGTCGGTTATCCCAAGGATATCGCCAGGTTTTATCAATTAGACCGATATGAAGGTTACATATGGACGGCACATGGACGATTCCCGACCAACACAGTAGGATGGTGGGGTGGGGCCCATCCTTTTGGGATCCTTGACTGGTCGGTCGTGCATAACGGTGAGATCTCCTCTTACGGGATAAACAAAAGGTATTTGCAGAATTTTGGCTATCACTGCACGCTGTTCACCGATACCGAGGTGATGGCCTATCTGTTCGACCTTTTGGTCAGGAAGCATAGATTGAGTTTTGAGGTTGTGGCCTTGATCCTTGCTGCCCCGTTTTGGGAGGAAATAGAGAGGCTTCCTGATAAAGAGCGTCAGTTCTATTCGACCTTGCGGTCCGTTTATGGGAGCGCCCTTGTCAACGGCCCCTTTGCAGTTGTAGTGGCAAATTCCAGGACGCTGGTGGGTTTGAATGATAGGATCAAACTTAGACCTCTGGTTGCCGCAGTTAAGGATGATTTCGTCTATATTGCCTCCGAGGAATCGGCGATAAGGGAGATATGTCCTTCACCGGACAGGGTCTGGGCCCCTAAAGCGGGTGAACCTGTAGTAGGAAGGTTATCGGTGTAAAGATGGCAAAGAAAACCGTACCATCGGAATTTATCATTGAGCGGGATGATGAGAAGTGCATCACCTGTCAGGTCTGCTGTCGGATGTGCTCCAATGACGTGCATACATACGACCCGGAACTTGATGAGGTGAACAGCGACTCCACTAAGTGTGTTGGGTGCCATTTTTGTGAGATGCTCTGTCCAACAGGTGCGATCACCGTAAAGCGCAATCCCTCGGAATTCAAAATCAACGCCAACTGGACGGCTCGTGTCATCAATGATATTACTAAACAGGCGGAGACCGGCGGTGTGCTTTTAACCGGTATGGGTTGTGACAGGCCCTACCCCATTTACTGGGACCACATCCTGCTCAACGCCTCCCAGGTCACCAATCCCTCCATCGATCCGTTGCGAGAGCCAATGGAGCTGCGCACCTATCTTGGTAGAAAACCGGATAGGATAGAACTAGAGAGCTCTGATGATGGCCCTGGGATAAAGACCCAGCTCGGGACACAGCTCAAATTGGAGACGCCGATCTTGTTTAGTGCAATGTCTTATGGCTCAATCAGTCTCAATGCCTGTATCTCTCTGGCAAGGGCGGCCACAGAGGCTGGGACTTTGTATAATACAGGTGAGGGTGGTCTGCATAGGGATCTATACAAGTATGGCCAAAACACCATCGTCCAGGTTGCCTCGGGTAGATTTGGTGTGCACAAGGAGTATCTTGAGGCAGGTGCAGCTATTGAGATAAAGATCGGGCAGGGGGCAAAGCCGGGTATCGGTGGGCATCTTCCAGGGGAGAAGGTCTCGGAGGAGATCTCCCAGACCCGTATGATCCCTGAGGGGACCGATGCCCTCTCCCCCGCACCCCATCATGACATCTATTCCATTGAGGATTTGAGGCAGTTGATCTTTGCCCTGAAAGAGGCGACACGCTATAGAAAGCCGGTGGGCGTGAAGATCGCTGCGGTGCATAACGTGGCCCCGATCGCTTCAGGGATAGTAAGGGCCGGTGCAGATTTTGTGGCCATTGATGGGATAAGGGGTGGGACAGGTGCCGCGCCAACCGTAATCCGTGACAATGTTGGTATACCGATTGAACTGGCAATTGCTGCGGTTGATTCCAGGTTAAGGGAGGAGGGGATTCGCAATCAGGCCTCTATTATTGCCGGTGGTGGTTTCAGAAATAGCTCCGACGTGATAAAGGCGATTGCCCTCGGTGCAGATGCAGTCTACATCGCTACTGCTGCCCTGGTCGCCATGGGCTGCCATGTCTGCCAGAAGTGTTATACCGGTAAATGCAACTGGGGGATTGCCACACAGGACCCGTATCTCACAAAGAGGCTGAATCCGGAGATCGGGACCAGAAGGCTTGTGAATTTACTCCGTGCCTGGAGCCTGGAGATAAAGGAGATGCTTGGAGGCATGGGCATCAACGCTATTGAGAGCTTAAGGGGAAACAGAGAGCAGTTGAGGGGGGTTGGATTGACCGATACAGATCTTAAATTACTGGGCATAAAGCCGGCCGGGGAGGCGTGGTAGGGAGTCCTCACCAACCCAGTGTAGTATGGCAGTAGCAGATTACTTAGCTTTTGATCTGTGATAATACCGAGGGGTGGTATGAAGCGCATATATATCAGGGAAGAGTACTGTATGGGGTGCAGGCTGTGCGAGATACACTGTCTGGTGCAGCATTCAAAGTCAAGGGAGATAATCAAGGCCTATAAAGGTGAATATCCGAAGCCACAACCCCGGCTCATAGTCGAGGAGAAGGGTTATCTCTCCTTTGCATTACAGTGTCGGCATTGCGAGGATGCCCCCTGTCTGGAGGCGTGTATCACAGGTGCGATGTATCGAGATAGAGAGACCGGCGCTGTACTCTGCGACGAAGACAGATGTGTCGGATGCTGGATGTGCATCATGGTCTGTCCGTTCGGCGTGATCTCGAGAAACTTAGAGGGCAAAAAGGTCGCTTCAAAGTGTGACCTATGCATGGGAGAGGAGACACCTGTCTGTGTCAGGAACTGTCCCAATGAGGCGATCGTATACGAGGAGAAGACATGAATTACGTTATCATCGGTAACTCCACGGCTGGTGTTGCGGCAATTGAGGCCATCCGTGAATGCGATAAAGATGGCAGGATAACCGTCATCTCGGATGAACCTTACGCCAATTATTCCAGACCCCTCATATCATATCTGCTCGCCGGGTTGGTGAGCGCTGATAAGATGCCTTATCGCACGGGGGATTTTTACAAGGACAATAGAGTGGAATTGATCCTAAGCAAGAGGGCAGATCGTCTGGACCTTGAGACCAGGGAAGTTATCCTGCAGGATGGGAAAAGGGTTCCCTTTGATAGACTGCTCATTGCCACCGGAGGCATACCGATTGTTCCTGAAATTAAAGGGATAAATCTAAACGGTATTTTTACGTTCACCAGATGGATTGATGCAGAGCGTATCAAGAAGTATATCGAAGATAACGGGGTGGAAAAGGCCCTTGTCGTCGGCGGAGGGCTTATCGGTCTTAAGGCAACCGAGGCCTTAATGGAGTTAGGTATAAAGGTTACAATCGTTGAGCTGGCGGACAGGATCCTGTCGGCTACGTTTGATAAAAAGGCATCAAAGATAATAGAGGATGCTCTTTCCCAAATGGGTTGTCGCCTCATCACCTCTAACACGGTCGTTGAATTCAGTGGAGAAGGCCAAAAGGTTGAACAAGCCCTTCTGAGGGATGAAGAGACTGTGCCTGCGGATCTTGTCATTATCGCTATTGGTGTCAGACCTAACGTGGAGCTGCCAGTGCACACCCCGATAAAGGTGAACAGGGGCATACTTGTGGATGACCTCATGCAGACTTCGGTCAAGGACGTTTATGCTGCCGGCGACTGTTGCGAGGCGAGGGATGCACTTCTGAACATAAACCGTCCCATAGCCATCTGGCCAAATGCCTCCAGACAGGGGAAGATCGCCGGGTACAATATGGCCGGCGTAAGGAGGGAGTATCGGGGAGGCTTTGCCATGAATTCCGTGGAATTATGCGGCATTCCGACCATCTCTGTGGGCACAACGGATCCTTCTGCGCTGCCCGGGACAGGTCCAGAGGGAGAATATGAGGTCCTCGACCATCTGGATGAGAATAGGGCGGTGTATAAAAAACTCGTGCTCAGGGATAATACCATCGTGGGCGCCATCTTTATCAACGACATAGATCGCGCGGGGATCTATACAGGGCTGATCAGTGATAAGGTGGATGTGAGCAGCTTCAGGGCCCATCTTTTAAAAGAGGACTTCGGGTTGATCTCGCTGCCAAAGGAATACCGAAAACACCTGGTAACAGGCGAGGCGATTGAGATATGAAGATAGATGCCAATGGATTATATTATAAAGACTTAAATGAGAAGATCTATCAGGCGGTTGTCAGTGGAAAGCGGGAGATAGTTCTGGAGAACGTTAATGGTCAGCGCTACATCGGAG
Source organism: Candidatus Latescibacterota bacterium (assembly GCA_012961925.1). GTDB lineage: Bacteria > Latescibacterota > MVCY01 > MVCY01 > DTYK01 > DTYK01. Next base: position 921 of record DTYK01000174.1, on the reverse strand, counting down.
GCGGCCTTAGGGGAGATGTAAAGGTCGTTATCAATGGAGTACCTGGTAATGATTTGGCGAGCTTTATGGATGGTCCGACCATAATCGTCAAGTCTAATGGGCAGGATGGGATTGGCAATACGATGAATGCAGGTAGGGTGGTGGTTTATGGCGATGCTGGTGATATTATAGGCTATTCCATGCGGGGCGGGAGGATCTATATAAAGGGTGATGTTGGTTATCGGGTAGGGATACATATGAAATCATATAAGGGATCTTATCCGGTGGTTATAATCGGAGGTTGCGCCAGGGATTTTCTTGGCGAGTATATGGCGGGAGGTCTGTTGATAATCCTGGGTTTAAATAGGGGAGATGACCTGCCCATTGTCGGTAACTATGTGGGCACAGGCATGCATGGTGGATTGATCTACATACGTGGAGAGCTTGAAGATTATCAGTTGGGCAAGGAGGTAGGAATAGAAGAGCCCTCCTCAGAGGATCTCGAACAGTTGGAAGGATATCTCGAAGAATACTGCAACTATTTTGGCCTGAATGTAGAGGACGTCCAGCAGAAGCCCTTCCTCAAACTCTATCCCCGTTCTCACCGTCCTTACGGTCGGCTATACGCCTACTGACCCACCTCATCTGCGCTTCGTCACATCCCCTGGGAAGAAGTTCTTACATCCCTTTTTCTTCCTTTTCTTTGCCTGCCCAGAGGGCCTTCCTGTGGGAGAGCCCTTTCAAGCCCTCTCTTCTAACTGTTTACCCTCTAAAAGAGGTCTCTTGCTGGCCGTTATGTTCATCGCCCTGCCGGCCTATGGGCTGATGGCTCCCATCTCTTTGGCTTTTCTTTTACAGTTGTGAGGGGGTTAGCTCCGCAAAGCCCCATGAATATTACATCGCTCTTTGAAAATCGTCAAAAAGTAGTGCCACAATTATGGC
>DTYK01000173.1 GCA_012961925.1 Candidatus Latescibacterota bacterium | reverse complement strand
GTTGACCGCGTAAGGTTATTGTCCACCCCTACCATGAGGATTATCTCTCCCTGATAGCCACCACCTGAGGCGGTGAAGGCGAGACCAACAGGCTCACCCGTAGTATCCAGCCCCTGATAAAGGACGACCCCCTCCTTTTCTAGTCTCCTGTAGTCGACCGCTTCCGGTAGCACCGTAAAGACGGCCTCTTCCAGGGCCTTTGCCCTCTGTTCCTCGATCAGAGGTTTGGCAATCCTGTAGACCCCGGCTAGAAGCCCCCCTGAAAGTCCTCCTATCACCGCCAATACGGCCAACATTCTAAATATGTCACGCATGTCTCCTCACTTCTCCGAATCTACGTGGCCTGGTATACCGGTTGATTAAAGGCGTCACACCGTTCATAAACAGTATCGAGTATGCAACACCCTCTGGTAGACCTCCCCATAGACGTATTACTACCACTATGAGTCCTGCACCAAGGCCAAAGACCCAGCGCCCTGCCTTAGTTATGGGGGTAGTGACGGGATCAGTAGCCATGAATAGAGCTCCGAGCATCAATCCACCTGCCAGGAGGTGGAACAGAGGGTCCGGGTATCTGTGGGGATTTATCAGCCAGAACACTCCTCCAAACAGTGCAACGGTGCCCAGATAGCTCAGCGGCGTCCGCCAGTCCATATAGCCTTTAATTAAAAGGTAAGACGCCCCTATGACCAAGGCTACGACGGAGGTCTCGCCCAACGATCCGCTCACATTTCCTTCAAGTAGCTTTAGATAGGATGTCCTAAAGTGTTCAAATTTCATCAAACCGAGAGGAGTAGCGACGGTAGTGGCATCCACAGGAAGTCTGGACCAGGCCAGGGGTCTTGTCCATGTCGTCATGAGAACCGGGAAGGTGGCGGAAAGGAAGGCGCGTCCAACCAGGGCCGGATTGAAGATGTTGTAGCCCAGACCCCCGAATATCTGCTTGCCCAATCCTATGGCCACCACTGTCCCAAGGATCGCGGCCCAGAGGGGCATGCTGGGGGGGAGATTCAATGCCAGTAGCAACCCTGTCAAAAGAGCACTTCCGTCATCTACCGTTATTGCCTTTCCCCGGGCCTTTTGGAGGAGAGCCTCCGTAAGGAGGGCGGTTATGACGCATATTGTGATCAAAAGGGCAGCCTTCAGCCTGAAAAAGTACAAAGAGACGGCCGCGGCCGGAATTAACGCCAGTACCACCATGTACATAAGCCTTGATACAGTGACCGAGGTAACTATGTGGGGGGATACAGAGACAACGACCCGCTGTTGTTGCATAACTATCTCCCTATTTAAGCCTTGTTCCACCTTATTTTTGGCGTTTCGTGATTTCAGCCTTGGCCAATTTAATCAACTGGACTAAGGGTCTTCTGGCCGGGCAGATATAGGAGCAGACCCCGCATTCTATGCAGTCCATCACCCCATATCTTTCGCAGTCCTCAAACCTTCCCTTTTCGGCATATTTGCCGAGCAGGGCCGGAAGCAGATAGGCCGGACAGCCGTCAACGCATTTAGCACAGCTTATGCAGGCCTTTGGTTCTTCGAGCATTGCCTCTTCATGAGATAGGACCAAAACTCCCGAGGTACCTTTGATCACAGGCACATCGAGCGTAAACTGTGCCAATCCCATCATCGGTCCGCCCATTATCACCTTACTTGGATTATTCATAACTCCGCCGCATTCCTCTATCAGATCGGACAGAAGGGTTCCTATCCTCACCCGCAGGTTTGCAGGGTATCTGATCCCGGATCCGGTAACGGTTATAACACGTTCTATGAGTGGTTTGTCCTCGACTACTGCGTCACGGATCGCACGGGTCGTGCCGACGTTTTGGACGAGAACGCCGACATCGAACGGTAGCCCACCGGAAGGCACCTCCCGATCCAGAATCGCCTTTATGAGCTGTTTTTCTGCACCCTGGGGGTATTTACACTTGAGCACTACCACCTCGATATCGGGCTCTGCCGTCTTTCGCATCAGGGCGATAGCATCCGGTTTGTTAGACTCTATCCCTATGTACGCCTTAGTAGCCTTGACCGCTTTGAGGATGATCCTGGCCCCTTCGACTATCTCCCCAGGCTGTTCCAGCATCAGGCGATGGTCGCATGTTAGATAGGGCTCACATTCGCAGCCGTTTATGATAACTGTGTCGATCGGTTTACCCTTTGGCGGAGAGAGTTTCACATGGGTCGGAAAAGCAGCCCCACCCAGCCCGACAAGGCCTGCCTCCCTGATCTTCTGCCTTATCTGGTCCGGAGAAAGCTCAAACCAGTCATTCGGTCCTTTTGGTTCGAATCTCTGATCGTCCTTGTCTGCTTCAATCACCACCGACAAGACCTGACGACGTAGCGGATGTGGATAAGGTTCTATCGCTACCACTTTACCCGACACGCTCGAATGGACAGGTGCAGAGACAAAGGCATCGGCATCGCCTATCTTCTGACCTACTCCAACCTGATCGCCCTTCTTGACCAGAGGCTCACAGGGTGCACCGATGTGCTGTTGCATCGGGATCACCACCCTCTGAGGAGTGGCAGCCCTTTTTATCGGTCTAAATCGCGTAGCCAGTTTATGTTCTTCAGGATGAGCGCCACCTCGAAAACTCCTCATCTCTAACCTTCCATCCCTTCAAAGATAATCCTCAGCTGAGACCCCCCAGATACCCCCAACTTCCACCGACGATCCACCACAACAAAATACGGTCGTATAAAGTGGTTTTCCCGTTTTAAGTTATTCAACGTCAAGAACTTATCGCTTATTTCCTTTCAGGCAACTTATTGCGTAAAGATAAGTTATTTATCCATTATTGTCAAGGCAATTTATAGAGATTGCTGAAAAAGTCTTTCGAGACAACAGGTTTGGGGATTCCGTTTGACTCCGATTAGCCACTCATCAATTAACCAGTCTCAGTAATGGGCTCCCCCTTCACCCATCCAAAGGAATATTGCTGACTATGTGCGTGATGAACCCTTAAACAAAAACCGTCCTTCTGGTTGGAAGGGCGGTTCTCAGCTTGAAACGGAGTAATTGATCAGAGTCACCTGGGCTGCTGTGAAGGCCGTGCTGAGATCCTCTATTTTGAACGTGCGGCTATCCAGAACCTCTCAGCTTTCAACGGCGATTCCTGATCCTGTCATTATAAAAACCCCTTCGGCACGACGCCCGAGGGGATAAAAAGGGGTGAGCGAGGGGACTCGAACCCCCGACCACCAGGGCCACAACCTGGTGCTCTGACCATCTGAGCTACGCTCACCATTTAGCAATGCCGAGGGCTCGCGCTGCCGGATTTTTTCTTTTGCCTCAATCCGGGCCGTTCACGCTGACGTCACATTTTGACCTCACAAATTGCCAATTTTGCCACGAAATCATAGCTGCCTCGGCGGATGTGATCTGTCTTAAGACCGCCAGGATGGTCATTTTACTGTAGCGCGCCTGGGGCGACTCGAACGCCCAACCTACGGATTAGAAGTCCGTTGCTCTATCCGTTGAGCTACAGGCGCAGGCTTTCTACACCCTCATCTACAGATACCGGCCTTTTCCATCTCTCCCCTATGTCACCATTTTAACCATCGATTTTGTAGTGGGGCAATTCGACCGTCTCCCGAAAGGGCTTATGGGTTCCGTCGCCATGGTATCCAAAAGGAAGAAAGACTATTCTCGACCGAAACCACTGGTGCTCGAGACAAATCCCGCCCGGCCACCATGCAACATAGAATATAACATATCCCCGGGATTCTGTCAAGCTTTCCGTCGTAAAAGGGCTCCTGAGTCCTTCCCCTTTTACAGAAGGCAGAAAAAAACTCCTTGACTTTACGATGTGAACACATTAACTTTTGGTAAGGTGTCCCACAAGTCAATTGATGAACGAATAATATAACTCATTAGACTTGTAGATTTCGGAGTACAATTTTAAAAACCCGCTATGATCGGTAATCACCGGGGTGGATATGAAATGAAGATAAGTTCGGTAAGACTTTTTGCCGTCTTTGTGCTGTCGGTGACTATAGCTGTCGGTTGCGCCTGGCGTCTTGCTTACCAGAGGGCAGAGAAGTATGCAAATCAGCATCGCTGGGACGACGCAGTTGATGAGTGCATCGAGGTCCTCAAAAAGAAACCCGATTACACAGAGGCACAGATTCTTCTGGTAAAAGCCGGCAGGGAAAGCTTCGATCAACATGCTGGGAATATCACCTATTATTTGGGTGATGAAAATTGGGACGCGGCCTTAGTTGAATATCGTCGGCTGGAGGAGCTCAAACAAAAATTGAGCCAGATTCAGTTAATAGAGCCCAAAGTTATACAACAACTCCAGAGCGAAGGTAGGGCGACCTTCGGTTTTCTGGGGGTGGTTTTGCAGAAGATAACCCCCACAATGGCGGAAATAAAAAGATTCCCAGTTACTGAAGGTGTTCTTATCATTTCGGTTGTACCAGGTGGCCCTGCAGATAGATACTTAAGAAAAGGAGATATTGTTGTCTCCGTCGACGGCGAAAAGATCAGGACCTCAAGTGAATTCTTAAGAATAGTTTCTGAGCACTTCCCTGGTGATCAAGTGACAATGAGCATCATCAGGGCTGGAAAGACAAAAAGCCTCATCCTTACGGTTGGAAACCGGATGGAATATTTAGAGCAAGTTCCCATGACATTTGATCAACTCCTTTCGTTTGATAAAGTACTTCAAGAACGAGATCGGGTCAGAGAGTTGGCTTTCAAGACCCACTTCAAAAAAGGCAAGGACTTCTTAGAAAAAGGCTTAAATAGACCGGCATTAGAAGAATTTGACAAGGCCCTTGAGCTCAAGCCCGATGATATAGAGGCCCGTCGGGCTTACCAAGAAGCGAAAGAGAGGATCCTGATAAGAATAGCAGTGCCCCGATTTAAGAATCTGACCGAATATCCTGGTTTAGAAGATTTTTTGACCTCTAAGGTACTGTCAGAGGCTATAGCGAGAAAAACAGAGTTAATCGATTTCATAGATGAAGACGAGTATGATGAAATCCTTAAACGTTACCGAATGAGCCTCAGTGACCTCTACGAGAGCAGCCTCAAGCTTGGCAAATTAGGTGTAGTAAATGCCCTCTTTACAGGTTCAATTTTGGAGATAACCAGGTCTGAGAAGAAGTCGAGCAAAGAGATAAAAGTGAAAGAGCACAAGTATCGAAAAGACCCAAAAACCGGGGAAAAACAGTATTTCACGGAAAAGAAACCGGCCAAGGTTTTTACAGAGACCAGGTACGTAACTGCTGCGGTGAGCTTTAAGGTCACGGATGTTACCACAGGCAGGGTTGCAATCTCAAGAACCATTGAAAAACGTGTAAGGAGCGAGACAAGGTGGACCAACTATAGGGGAGGGGTTGTAAAAGTACAAGATTCCTATTATCCGATGGGCGGGGTACCGCCTTCTGAAATGTGGACCGCTATTCTCTTGGGGACAGAGGAGATCCCATCTGACAAACAGCCGTTATTGTCCTTCGACTCGCTGGCAAAACAGGCGTTGAAAGCCTGCGCTGAGGAAATCGCTGAAGAAGTTGTCTCTCATTACAGGTAATATTAGTTCTTAGTTAAATAGCATAGATAAGGGAAAAATACCAAGAAGTAAGGTAAGAATATGTTGCTGAAGCAGGTAGTTTCAACCCTTGTGCTCTTGATTCTAAACATCGGCTGTGCTTCTCAGAGGCCACCGATTTCGTATGTAGCGCCAACAAAAGAGACAAGGAGAACTCTGAGGCCTCACTGGGTGGATAATCCGCCGGCTGACCCTGCTTTTTTCTTTGGGGTAGGCAGCGCTTCAGACAGCGGAGATCCGGCCAGGGATCGTAAAAGGGCAGATGACAGCGCCCGTCTGGAGATAGCCTCCCAGCTTAAGATCAGGGTCACCTCCGTCGTCTTCGATCTGATACAGACCAGAAGAAAGGCAGCCAGAGAAGAGATCGAAGCAGAATATTCCCAGGAGATCTCTACTATGGTGGATCAGACCTTGGAGGGGTCAAAGATCATCGAAAGGTGGCGTGACCCGGAAACCGGTGCCTACTACTCTCTGGCCTCCATGTCCAAAGTAGAGTTCAGAGCAAAGGTCAAAAAACAGGTCGAAGACGCCAAAAATAAAGCCCTGGACCACTACCGCCATGCCCAACGGGCACAAAGTGCTGGGGATATGTTCACAGCCATGAAGTATTATGCCAGTGCTTTAGATGAACTACGGGTGATCCTTGGTACTCCCTTACAGATAGACTTGGATGGAGACGGCAAAGAGGAGTTTTTCAGGGCCGAGCTGCAAAGAAAGATATCTGAGATAGTTTCAAACCTTCAGATTAAGGTCATAAATAACAACCAGAAAGGCAAGATTGGCAAGCCACTGCCCGAGCCTTTGATCGCAAGGCTCCTCTACAGGGGTATCCCTGTGCGAAATATGCCGTTTATTTTCAGTCTCATTAAAGGCAAAGGGGAACTGGACGGGACCGCACGAACCAATTTTGCAGGAGAGGCAAGTTCAAAAGTATATAAAACCCGTTCTGTGGGAACCAACGTGGTTGTGGTAAAAGCAGATATCAGCGGGGTCCTCGGGACCCATGTTATCCAGAACCTAAAGGGATTTAAACCTCCCCAAGCGAGATTCACGTACTTTATTGAACCGATTGCAGTTATGGTGATGATCTCTGAGAAGAATCTGGGAAAGCCTGTGACTGAATCCTTCGTACAGGCGGCGATTATCGAAAGGATTGCAAAGGCTGAGGGTGGCAAACCGGACAGTTTTATAGTCGTTGCAAAGGGTGAAGCAGCAGAGGATTTGAGTCTATTCGAGGTTGAGAAGGCAATAGCGGGTGAGCTCACTTTAATCCGGAAGGTATCCGGTAAACTCGGTGTTGATGTGGTGATAATAGGGAAGGCTGAGACGAGGTTTTCAAGTGATGTGATGGGTTATGCGAAATCCTGTCGTGCCCGAGTCAGTGTCAGGGTCATTGACGTTCACTCAGGTAAGGTCCTTGTTGCTAAAGACCTCAGTGGGGTGAAGGGGTTCGGAGTGACGGAGGAGAAAGCTGGGCTCGAGGCATTAAAGGAGGCGGCTCAACAGCTTAGTAGCGAGATAGTCGTACAACTGGAGTCTGTGTTTCGGTCACCTTGAAGGTACCCGAGGCCTGAAAAGGAACCGGGAGAACTTCTGCCGTCCTGATGTTGCAATGATCAATCTGCTTCTGCCATAATCTTACTGAAGTCTTCTTCATTGAGAACCCTCTGGTAAATTCGCAGATCTCAAATTAGTAGTCCGCTGCCCTCCAGGGACATCTCGGAGGTTGGAGGCAATTCAAAGGCGCTGCTATCGGCTCTGGTTATAATCTCCCCTGTCCATGTTAGCGGCCTGAACCCCACTGCAAAAAGACTGCATAAAGGCCTCTCATCATACCTGGGGTCGTACGGTTTTTCGCCGATGAGCCTGGCGTCCAAGTAGATTCGCACTACTCCCTCAGGATAGCCGGCCCACCTCATACCGACCAGATGCCATTCATCCTCCGGGAATGGAACGGATGAAAAATATGTCTCTACATACAAGGCTATACGGCTATCATCGGTATGGAGGATGACATGGTCACGTCGTGAGGGGTTTTCAATGAACCTTAGCCAGCACGAAATGGTACCCTAATTTATGTCAATAACACCCTCTGACGCATATATCTTCCGCACTTCGGTGATACTAACGTAATCTTAAGGCACTTCTGGCGAAGCCGGGCTTTCTTGCTCTGTTATAGGATTGCCGTTTGGGGTGCAACTGGAAAAGAACAGGCCGATAAGTGTCGAAATCGAAAGTTGGCTCAAGCGATTCATGATCTTGGTAAAGGTGGGAAATCTTGAAGTATTTGTCAGGTGAAGTTACTGCCTTTCCGGTCTTATTTAGCCTGTTCTATAGCCTCTCTAATGGCTCGAAACAGATCGGTTAAGGCGTAAGGTTTCTGTATAAATCGAAATCCTCTTTCGCGTATGACGGACCATTGCAATCTCTGATCGGTGTAGCCACTGCTCAACAGGACCCGGAGTTCAGGTTCACGAGAGAGG
>DTYK01000172.1 GCA_012961925.1 Candidatus Latescibacterota bacterium | reverse complement strand
GTTGATCATCTTCAAGGTGGTTGTCTTGCCGCAACCACTGGTGCCGATAAGGACAAGGGGCTCTCCTTCTTCTACCTGGAGCGGTGAATAGTCTACCATCAGCGGGAATAAGTCCGTCCGCATATTGGGTCCGTGCAGTGAATTGACAGCGTTTCGTATCGGCTGAGCGTGAGGGTTATATTCAGCGGTGTCCATGTGCCTGCCTGTGAAGATCGAGCGGTCGAAGAACTTGAGCGAGGCGATCTTCACCCCGGCACGTCTGCTCGCTCTTGCCAGGATATCTTCCGCCTCTTGTCGGCTCATCAGACGCAAGGTCAGGTGCTGGAGCTCATCACGTCCGGCCTCGCGTTCTTCTTTCTCATAGATGTAAGAGACGAGGTAGTCCATATTTTGATTTTCGCTCAGGTCATTCGCCCAGAGTGTCTGCCACTCGTAAGAGTAACGACCGAGCCAATCGCAGACGATCACGCAATAGTCCCCGGTCTTGTTGGCGATGTCGGCGAGCAAATGGATGAGGGATTTGTCATCGTTGTGGTGCGAACAGGTTCCATAGGAAGTGAAATACAGGTCGTAAGGAGGTTCATTTTCGTCCAGGGGCAACCCCTGAGTGAAGTCAGCCTGTTCAAACACCATCTTTGGGTTGTGGCCGTAAATGTCTTCGGCCTGATCTAATAGATCGCTGTTTAGATCAACGCCCTTGTAAAGACCAAGAACCTCAGGCGAGAGAAGCTCGACCTCTACCTTGTCTAAGCCTGGCTCCCGCTCTCGGATGCCAAAAAGCAATTCGTATCCGTCTCCACTACCACACCCCAGTTCCAGGATGCGTATGCGCCGCATAAGTTGAGTGCAATGCTTAAGCAGGCGCTGCACCGGGTCCCGCAGATGGGTTCGGTTGGCACCACGATGGGTAATCCCTCTCGTGCGATGTAACACAGTATCTCTCCGTACTTTTGATCAATCTTGAACGGACTTATGACTAACGTAATAAAAGAGACAAACGGCCGTGCACGCAGCGCATCCGCCCCCCCAACAATCATCTCCGCCATCCGCACAACCTTCCGTGTCCCCGCTTCCACCAGCGCACCGGTGGTTTTGAAGGCCCCCAAGGCGGTGTCGGAGTATACAACTATGCCCGATTTTTCCAGCACCTCAAAGGCCGCCTCGGCAATCCGCTTGACGTCAGCTTGTTTCGGGGGACGATATAACTTTGCACTAATTCCAGATCTAAACTGCTCGTTCAGACGCAGGACTTCCACCTACTTTCCGGTTTATAACTTTAATCCCTCCACCAAAGTCTGGATACCGCCAGACTGGAAGAGCCTTCGTACCCGATCTGCCGGGCATCTGTTTCGGCCCAGTCTCTCCCACAGTGGGGCCAAGAAGACCTCTTCTTCCAAGCCCCTTTGTTTCAGGCCCTCTTCGGCCACCCCAAGCATCTTTTTACAAAGCAGGAGGATCGATTCCCCCGCCACCCTGGCCTGCATGGCCTTCTTTATAGCATCTGTCCTTGCCTGCTTCAGCTGGTTCCAGCTATATTTGTCTATCAGCCCCCTCGCCCTTGGCAGGCTTTCCACCAGTCCCAGAGTGAGAGCAGCTACAACCATCGTATCCTTTGGTGGTTGTTGGCAGTTAACCCGGTTCTCCAAGGTCAGGTACCTGGAGAGTCGGGCATCGTACCAGAAGAAGGTGTTATGAAGATCAATATCCTCTCGTTGAGGTGATATTTTGACTTTCCTTCCATCAGGGGACTCTGCGTAACAGCCGCTTTTCGACCCATAATATTCCATAAAAGAGGAGACCCCTGAAAGGATAAGGGGTTTACCTTCTCTGATAACGAAGATCGGGCTGAAGTCAGCAATAGTCTCAAGGTAGTCCTCCAGGCTGGAGAACCTCTTCTCCGGCATCCCTGTCCTTCCCTGTTGGGGCAGCCACTAGTCCCAAAAGACCTCCCCTACGGCTTTGTAGTTCGGGTCAATCCTGTTCTTCCAAACAGGGGAGTTGGCGTTTAAGGCTATCTGAGCCCCGGCCAGGCCGTTAAAGACATTGATGGCATCTACTACCTCTTTTGAACCGATCTCAATGTGGACCTGACTTGAAGCGGGTATAGTAAACAGATGTACGTCTGTACCGTCCTTCTGGTCAACCACGTTATTGGAAGCAAAAAGCCTCTCCCAAAATACACTCCTTGTTTTCTTCATATATAGCTTCTTGCCGGGCGGAGTTTTCGGTTGAATGCCATATCCCAGGAAAAAGGCTCGCTGAGCTTGAGAGAAAGATGCTATTAACTCTCTTAATCTTGTAATCTTGTCGGAGATTTTGAATAAATCCTCCTCCTGTCCGAGGGAAAATTCCACCTTGCAGTAGCCGGTTTCGGTTGAGATGTGGTCTGTAGCCTCGGTTCCCCTCTTTTTCACTCCAACCGTTTCTCCAGTATAGCTGTCAACTTCCTTTTCCCAGCCCAGACGCTGGAAATGGGTCCACAGCTTTTTTATCGTTCCGTAATCTACTGCATTGCCCCATTCGTCGACCACGGGGAATTTCAGCTCTACACCGATTTTTCTCCGCTCCCGGCGGAGGCTCTCCATGGCTGCGAATTTATCCTTGTAGTACTGAACTATCTCCTCCATCACCGTTCCATCACTTCTCCATTTCCTTGGATCACCAATTTGTAAGTCCTCAACTCCTCCAGTCCCATAGGTCCTCTGGCATGGATCTTATCGGTAGAGATACCTATCTCTGCCCCCATTCCTAACTGGCTGGCGTCGTTAAACATGGTGGAGGCATTCACCAAAACGACCCCGGAGTCCACTTCTTCCACAAATCTCCTGCACCTCTGCCGGTCATTGCTGATGATAGCATCGGTGTGGTGGGAGCCATAGAAGTTGATATGTGAGATCGCTTCCTCTACATCCTCCACCACCTTTATCGACAGGATAAGATCCAGGTATTCTGTCTTCCAGTCATCTTCGGAGGCCGTTTTCACCTGGGGCACAATGTCTCTGGTTCGGGCACAACCTCTTATCTCTACACCGTGTTTTTCCAGTTCTCTGGTTATTTCCGGCAGGAAATCGGGGGCGATCTTCTCAGCTACCAATAGTGTCTCCATGGCATTGCACACCTCAGGTTGGCAGAGTTTGGCATTAAGACAGACCTGCAGGGCCATCTCCAGATCCGTCCCACCGTCCACATAGGTGTGACAGATACCCAGATAGTGTTTTATGACCGGGATCCTTGAATTCTCAACTACTGTGTCTATTAGACTCTTACCACCGCGGGGGATGACGAGATCGATGTACCCATCCAATTTTAGAAGTTCATTCACTGCCTGGTGTTGCGTGATTTGGACCACTTGAATCGCCTCATGTGGCAGGCCTACATCAGCCAGTGACTGTTGCCACAACCGGCCAAGGCAAATATTAGAGCGGATAGTCTCTGAGCCACCTTTCAAGATCACAGCATTGCCGGACTTTAAGCCCAGTGCCCCGGCATTGACGGTGACATGAGGTCTGGCCTCGTAGATCAGAGCGACAACGCCAATGGGCACCCGCCTTTTGCTCAGTGTCAGACCATTGGGAAGCCCCCTGGGCTCTCCACAATCACCCAAAGGATCTGGCAAGGAGGCTATCTCCTCCAGCGCCCGGATGCGAGCGGAGATCTTTCTTTCGTCAAAGACCAGACGTTGCTGTAAGGCTTTTGACAGTCCCTGCTCCTCGGCGGCCTTTATGTCCTGACGATTTGGATCTAAGATATCGGCCTTCTTTTCTCGCCGCCTCTTAGTCATTGAATATAAAGCTTCATTTTTCTGTCCTGTAGTAGCTCTGGCCTTCGCAATGGAGGCCTTCTTGGCTATTGAGAAAATCTCTTCCGCTGTACCCATTGAAATTCACTCCCCTTCAAGAATCGG
>DTYK01000171.1 GCA_012961925.1 Candidatus Latescibacterota bacterium | reverse complement strand
TTCTAAGGCCCTGGATGTTCCCTTAGCGAGACAGGTTAATTCCGGAGCCAAGCTTGATCGAGCTTCAGCCCAAATGGGAGCTCTTTTGTCCCTAACTTTAGCCTATACGGCGGAGGAAGGGATCCGATATGGCGAAGCAGGAAGGACCCTTCTGTTGAGGTTGACGACTACCAACACTCTGGGCCACTGGATGAACCCCTTTCATCGGCAGCAGCATCCCTCAATATGTTCGGATCTGGATACGGCGCATATCATCAGAGATCTCGTCTTTGCCTATGAGGCCTTTGCTGCTCTCCTGACAACCGAAGAGAGAAGACAGGTCAGGGAGGGCCTGCTGGCGAAGGGCATAGAACCCATTCTCGGCGACACCGAAAGAGGTATCTGGTGGACGAGGGCATATAACAGCAACTGGTGTGGGGTTATGTATTCAGCGCTGGGTCTGGCTGCCCTCTGTCTTGCTCCCCATGGAAGGGCCGAGGAGGTCCTTAATCTGGCAAAGGAAAAGGTCGGAAAGGTACTGGATGCAACCGGACCGGAGGGAGAAGGTGTGGAAGGTGTCTCCTACTGGGCTTATCATTTCAGCAATGTAGCTCTCTTTTCCGAAGCCCTCTCGAGAGCTGGCGACCATCAGCTCAGATCCCACGGGTTCTGGAGGAAGGCCCCTGAGTTTCCTCTTCACCTGCTTATGCCCGATCTTATGAGCTGGGCTCCCTTTTCCGATACACCATACCTTGGGCTGACCCATGAACATCTCTTCTACTGGTTGGCAGGGCATCTTTGGGATGAAGGACAGCGAGATTACGCCCGACGGGTGCAGTGGCTGGGAGATGTGGTGCTTCAGGCACAACAGGGGAAGGGCAGTCCGATGAGCCTGCTGTGGTGGCGAGCGGAGATAGAACCCCTCCCTCCAAGGGATGGACAGGTGGGCAAGCTCTTTCCTCTTATTCACACTGTTGCCCTGCGTACAGGCTGGGACAAGGAGAGCAGCCTCTTCGTCTTCAAAGGCGGTTCGGCTGCCTCTCCCCACCGTCATCTGGACCTGGCCAGCGTCAGCCTCACCATCGGAGGAGACCGGTTGTTGGCCGATCCGGGTATAGGAAAGTATAGCTTTCATTACTGGACCAGTATCACACCACCCGTTTCGACTCAGTGGCATAATACGCTGGTGGTAGATGGAGCTAACCAGAGGGATCCGCATACATTTTTTGGCGATGAGAATCGCCATGACAGGTCTCCGTCTTGCTGTGAGGTGGGCGAGTTCCTCAGCCATGGACGTGTGGCCCTTATCCTGGCCGACGCCACGCCGGCCTATCAGGACCAACTCAGGCGTTTCCGACGAGGTGTGTTCTGGATTTGCAATGATGGATATAGATCCCCGACATTAATTGCGATCATTGATGAGATCCAGGCCAGGGGCAAAGATACCAAAAGGGATTTTGTCCTGCATTATCATACTCCTTTCGACGTTGAGATTCTTGACGAAGGGGGAAGAGCCCTGATTATTGGCAAAGAGACCAATCTTTTCGTGCAGGTTCTGGCCTCCAGCGACTGTTTTCTTGAGGTCTCGGACCCGACCCAGATCGCAAGGATTTCCCTGAGAAGACTTGCCGCCCATGCTTACTGGATCCTTCGACATCCGGAGCAGACTTCACGGGTGCGGTTCCTCACCCTTCTGGTACCGTATGCCCGCGGACGAGAAAGGCCTGTGGTTTCGGTAACCAGACGGGAGGACACGCTTGCGGCCCGGGTTCAACATCAGGATAGTTTGAGCACGTTGCTCTGTTCATGGGGTCCGCCAAGACATCGGAGTTCCGAGGCCTTTGGGATCACCACCGATGCTCAAGTCTGTCTGGTTCACAGGGATTCAGGCGGCCCGTCCGCTGTACTCATCCTGGGGGGAAGGCGGGTCGTAGTAAACGGGGAGAAGGTCTTCTCCTCTCAACGAGTGGGTAATTATTGTTATGACAGGAGGATATGATGTGCAGGAATAGACGACAGCTTGTATTGGAGAATCTCTATCTACGCCTGACTTACAGCCTGGCGGGTGAGGGACTAAGTCTTGTGCACAAGGATAGAGCTGGGGTCGGTATCGAGGGCGCGCATGT